>JAGBHF010000065.1 GCA_017935645.1 Bacteroidaceae bacterium
ACAAGTGTTTTTATAACCTATCTATCCCATCCGACGGCGAATGCTACGAAAGATGGAATACAAACTTTTGCCCGGGCCTAATAAAATGCTCCCAAAAGTATTTTTCTCTAATTCTAATAGAGAATATTTTGCACCGAGTACTGAAATACTAAATAAATATAATGAGGGAACTCATAAAAAAGGAGATCTATTTAATCTCAAAGATTGCCACAATCTTATTGACTTTTTCAAAACAGCTATAAACAAGCATAAAGATTGGACACAATTCAACTTCAATTTCACACAGACTGATAAATACGAAGATATTAGTCAATTTTACAATGAAGTTGAACAACAAGGTTACAAAGTAACATTCCGCAACATATCAGAATCATACATCAACAATCTTGTTGAGAATGGCAAATTATATTTATTCCGCTTGCACAATAAAGATTTCTCGCCACACAGCAAAGGATTGCCCAACCTACATACATTGTATTGGAAGATGCTATTTGACAAAGACAATCTCAAGAATGTTATCTATAAGTTGAATGGAGAAGCTGAGCTTTTCTATCGTCCTGCAAGTATCAAACCAATAATTACACACCCTGCCAATGAGCCGATACCTTGTAAAAGCATTGAAAAGAAAGGAGAGAAAAGAACCTTTGAATACGACCTTATCAAAGACAAACGTTACACCCAAGACAAATACCAATTTCACGTTCCAATTACACTCAATTTCAAGAATCGAGGAATAAATACACTTGTAGAGTTTAATAACCATATAAACCAACATTACCTACCACAAGCCACTCACATCATTGGCATAGATAGAGGCGAGCGACATCTGCTATACATATCTGTTATAGATATGAACGGAAAAATAGTCGAACAATTCTCGCTTAACGATATTGTAAATAAGTATAATGGTAAGCAATTTTGCACCAACTATCACAAAAAACTCGAAGAGCGTGAAAAAGAAAGAGCCAAAGCACGAGAAAGTTGGAAAAGTATTGAGAATATAAAAGAACTCAAAGAAGGATATATGAGCCAAGTTGTACATAAAATTGTACAATTGGTTCTAAAATACAATGCTATCATTGTACTTGAAGATTTAAACAAAGCTTTCAAAAACAATCGACTGAAAATAGAGAAATCTGTTTATCAAAAGTTTGAAGACATGCTCATAAACAAGCTATCTTACATCGTAGATAAAACAAAAGATAAGAAAGAGACCTGCGGATTACTCAACGCATTACAACTCGCATATATTCCCGAGAACAAAAGTTATAGCATGAATCAATGCGGTATCATTTTCTATATACCTGCATGGTGTACCAGCAAAATAGATCCTGTTACCGGATTTATAAACAAAATTGACACTCAATATACCAATATCGAAAAAGCAAAAGAACTATTTCAGAAATTTACCAATATTTGTTATAATAAAGAGGAAAATTACCTTGAATTCCATATTGATGATTACACAAAATTTGGAGGTATTGAAGATACCCGTAAGAATTGGATATTGACAAGTCAAGGTACGCGCATAGAAAGCACCATAGATTCTACAACAAGAAAATACAGCAACCAAAAAGAGATAAATCTCACAGAAGAGTTTATGTCAATACTTGGTAATGGTATAGAAAGTAATATTAAAGAATACATAGCAAAACAAGATTCACCTCAATTCTTTAAGAGCCTTTTGCGATACCTTAAGTTAATGTTACAAATGCGTAATAGCATAACCGGAACAGAAATCGATTACCTTATATCACCGGTAAAACAAGTAGATGGATCGTTCTACAACAGCAATAATGAAAAGGCCAAAGGAAAAAGCGATGATGGTCGTTGGTTATCAACACTTCCGGTTGATGCCGATGCTAATGGTGCATACAATATTGCCCGAAAAGGTCTTATTGTAGCCAATAAATTAAGAAAAGGTCTTGAACCCAAAGAAGCATTTGCTATCAGCAACAAAATTTGGCTCAATTTCGCACAACACAACAATGAATAATCACATACCTATTTCGTGGCTAAATGATTATGTCTTTTGTCCGTACTATATATACCTCCACAACGTATATACGGGTACGGAAATCACACTTAAAATTGAAACTCAATTTAAAAAACATTTTACCGGAAGTGATAGCGTCCTTATATTTAGCACTCAAAATGACAATGTAATTAAGTTGGGAAATGCTATACATCGCGATACCGACCTATTAATCTTATAGCAAACCTCTATGTACTCAAAACACGCACAAAACACATAAAACACTAATATACAATAATATATAACAAACACGTTAATATAGGGAGGGGTAAACTTACTTCCTATAGTAATTTATTTTATCCCATCTTTATATAACTAGAAAATATTTTTTCTATATTTGCAGGGTCTAGTAAGGACATATAATTTCTACTATTGTAGATGCATGTAACTATATTGAATTGATATAGTGTCTAGTAAGGACACATAATTTCTACTATTGTAGATGCGCAGTGAATCGCCGTCGTAGCGTTACAGTCTAATAAAGACATAAAATTTCTACTATCGTAGATATAGATAATGTGGTTTTTTAGTTTGATTGTCTAATAAAGACATAAAATTTCTACTATTGTAAATAATTGAATCTATATCATATTGTCGAGAGTTTCTAGTAATTTCTCATTCAGGACAAAAAGAGCTATTCCTACCTTTACGTATTAAATGCCACATAATGCTCGTATCAATTGATTGGATGCGTTTTTGCTCCCATATCAATATAATTAGACACTATTTAACACACCTATCACATATTATTGCACAGCTATAAGGGTACATTTGCAGTGTTAACCGATGTTTAACCATATGTAAACTGATAGAGTCATGATGAGTGCAATGGATCGATTTGTAATGCAACCGAGCGAGTGTGCGGGTTGGTGGATGGTGGTGGATACTGCCAATTTTATCTCAGTGCGATTTAAGGCGGGGGAGTTCGACGAGACGATGTTGCCCATTGTTCACTCTATGCCGGGCGATACTGCCAAGAGCAAGGCTGAGCGGATGATAAAGTCGATAACCGACATTGAGCGTTATGTGGATGTATATTACCATGAGATAGCCTTTGGCAAGGCGAGTCGCGCCGTATCGTGGGCCTTCTGATGTCTACTGCGCTACATGCCACTGTAGCCCCTTTGACCCATATGTTTCACCCTTTTATTGAGAAGTAAAGTTATGTTCGGAATATGTTCTATGTTGTGCATTGTCCTCACCATTGTGGGCTCGATGGCAAGTTGTGATAATGAAAACCAATAGCGACACGACAAGTAGTGTAATAGTGTTGCAGGTGTAACCTCGAAATCGTTACCGGTGTGGTAAACCTCGAAGATTTCCTGCACTCGCTGTGAAAAATATTCAAGCAAGCTTGATATTTCTCGCTCGTTTGTTACTATCTTTGCCCATAGTTTTTAGGTAACAACATTAAAATCACTATTATAATCGTATGAAACACATTTTACTAACAGCAGCAACTGCGCTTGCTGTGTCGATGAGCCTTGTGGGCTGTTGCGACAAATGCGCTCAAGCTCCGGCCGAGATTACGAACGATGAGGTTATCTTGCATGCCTGGTCGTGGTCGTTCAATACTATTGGCGAAAACATGAAGTTGATAGCCGAGTCGGGCTACGACATGGTGCAAACATCGCCGGCACAAACCTGCTTTGTAGGCGAGAACGGTGGCTTGGCCTTGTGGAGCGAAGAGGGCGACATTGTGCGTGGCAAATGGTACTACTACTATCAACCTATCGACTGGAAGATTGGTAACTATATGCTGGGCTCGCGCGACGAGTTTAAGGCGATGTGCGACAGCGCTCACAAATATGGAGTACGCGTACTTGTAGACGTACTGCCCAACCACGTTGCTATCGACCACACTGCCGTAACGGCTGCATTGGACAGTGTTGTGGGCGGCCATGAGAACTTGTTCCACGCCAACGGTTTTACCGACATTACTCAATGGAACGACCGCTATGAATGCACTACCGGTATGATGGGTAAACTGCCCGATGTGAACACCGAAAATCCCGAGTTCCAATACTACTACATGAAGTATGTAAACGACCTCATCGCTTGCGGTGCGCGTGGTTTCCGCTACGACACAGCCAAGCACATCGGTCTGCCCAGCGACCCCACCGATGCCAAGTCGGAGCGTAACAACTTCTGGGACATAGCCACCGGCCGCGAGGCTATCAAAGACATCACATTGCTCTACCCCGACAGCCTCTTTATCTACGGCGAGGTATTGCAAGACAAGAACGTAAAGGAGACCGAGTATGCCGAGTACATGGATCTCACAGCGAGCAACTATGGTGGAGCATTGCGCAATGCCCTTGAGCACCACAACTACCATGCCGACAACTTGAAGGAGTGGCATCATCCCGTAGAGCCCAACCACTTGGTAACATGGGTTGAGTCGCACGATACCTACTGCAACGCACACGAGTCGGCCCACATGAGCGACGAACTTATCCGCCAAGGATATGTTTTCCTCACAGCCCGTCAACACGGTACACCCCTATTCTACAGCCGTCCTGCAGGCAGCACACGCGACAACTACTACGGCAATAACCGTGTAGGTGAGCGCGGTAACGACGAGTTCTTCCACCCCGAGGTAGTAGCTGCCATCGCCTTCCGCAAGGCCATGAGTGGATGTGCCGAGCAAGTAGAAGCATCGGATAATGGTGCTGTAATAGAGGTAATTCGTGGCAACAAGGGTGCTGCACTCATCAACATCAGCCCCGAAGCCCAAAGCATCGCCATGCCCACAACCCTACCCGCAGGCGAGTATACCGACAAGGTACACAACGTAACATTCAGCGTTACCGACAGCATCATCAGCGGCGAACTTGCACCATTGGCTTCGTACATCATCTACTAACATTCGAGACATAATCTTGTAAATAGTACAACATCAGCACCCCGATAAGGGTGCTGATGTTGCATTTTTAAAGGTTTTGTATTAACTTCGCACTACAAAACGACAGCGCATGACAATACACCAAGATACCGACGCACTCATCTTCGACATGGATGGCACCCTGTGGGATGCTGTAGATACCTATGCCGAGATATGGAACATGGCATTTGAGCGAGAAAACATTGAGCGACGCATTACACGCGCCGACCTGTTGGCTCTCATAGGCACACCTATTGACGACATCATGCGCCACTTTGTACCCGCTGAGCGCGTCGAACACCTGCTCAAGACGATTGCCGAGCTGGTTGTCACCGAGCTACCCCGATTGGGTGGCAAACTGTATGAGGGAGTGCAGGAAGGAGTTGCCGAGCTATCTAAGCATTACAAGCTATTTATGCTAAGTAATTGCGATGAGCTTGAGCTACCCATCTTTGTACGCTATGCCGGCATAGAGTCATATATAACCGATACAATTGCCTACGGAAACACTCGCCTGCGCAAGGCCGAGAACATGCGCCTACTGGCCGAGAAATATCACTTGCAACACCCCGTATACGTAGGCGATACCGATGGCGACTGTCGCGAGGCACACCGGGCAGGAGTGCCCTTTGTGTGGATGAGCTACGGATTTGGCACAACCGACAATGCGCAACTGCAATTTGACACCTTTGCCGATATGGCAAGGCACTTTGTCGACATGCGACTAAGAAACAAGTAAATAATAACCGTAAAATATCAATTGTATGTACACACCCGATTTTGCTTCCGAAATAAACATTCGTAAAGCCAAGATTGTAGCCGCACTGAAGGCTATGAACACCGATGCCATACTCATTGGCACAAACGTAAACAACTACTACATAGCCGGTCGCGTATTCAGTGGCTATGTGTATATCAATAGTGAGGGTTTCATGCACTACTATGTTAAGCGCCCTGCACTCTTGAAAGGCGACAATGTTACTTACATACGCAAGCCCGAGGACATCCCCGCACTCTTGCAACAAGCCGGAGTAGCTCTTCCCGCCACAATAGCCCTCGAGATGAACTTCATGTCGTACAGCGATGTGACCCGATTGGCCAAATCATTCCCCGAAGCCACACCCACCAACGGCTCGGCCATCATGAGCTATGTGCGCTCAACCAAGACCGCATACGAGATTGAGAAAATACGCCGTTCGGCACAAGGCCACATGAGCGTATATAAGAACTTGCAAGGCATATACCACCCCGGCATGACCGACGTCGAATTGCAAATTGAGATAGAAGCACGCTTGCGCCGCGCCGGTTGCTTGGGTATCTTCCGCGTAGCAGGTCCCAGCATGGAGGTATTTATGGGCAGCCTCATCAGTGGCGACAATGCCGACAATCCCTCACCCTACGACTTTGCCATGGGTGGAGCCGGTCTTGACAGCTCATTGCCCGGTGGTTGCAACGGCACTGTGATAGAACCCGGCATGAGTACCATGGTAGACCTTTGTGGTAACTTCACAGGCTACATGAGCGACATTTCGCGCACCTACTCAGTGGGTACAATGAGCGAATTGGCACAAAAGGCACACAACTGTTCGGTAGCTATCCACCACGCCCTGATGGAGATGGCTCGCCCCGGTGTGAAAGCCTCCGATATATACAACCTCTCGCGCACAATGGCCGAGGAAGCCGGTCTCGGAGAGTACTTCATGGGACACAACCAACAAGCCGGATTTGTAGGACACGGTGTAGGTATCGAAATCAACGAATCGCCCGTATTGGCTCCCCGCTCACGCGACGTACTTGAAGCCGGCAACGTGATAGCCTTCGAGCCTAAGTTTGTCATCCCCGGCACAGGTGCTGTAGGTATCGAAAACACCTACCTCATCACAGCCGACGGTATAGAAAACCTCACAGACTTCACTGAGGAAATCATGCCCCTTGACTGATTTATAACAACAAAGTAGAATAATACAATCAATCCCGTAACAGCTATGCACAAGCACCTCGAACAACCGGTATTTAAACTCATAGGCCAAGTGGCCGATGAATTGCAACGCCCATGCTTTGTGATAGGCGGATATGTGCGCGACATCGTGCTATGCCGTCAGTCGAAAGACATTGATGTTGTAACATTGGGTAGCGGTATAGAACTTGCCGAGGCCTTGTGCAAGAAGCTGGGACGTCGTGCACACCTGTCGGTATTCCGCAACTTCGGTACAGCACAAGTCAAGTACCGCAACGGCAACGAGATGTGGGAGGTGGAGTTTGTAGGCGCCCGACGCGAATCGTACTCACACGACTCACGCAAGCCTATCGTAGAAGATGGCACATTGCAAGACGACCAAAATCGTCGCGATTTCACTATCAACGCCCTGGCCCTGTGCCTCAACAGCGACCGATATGGCGAGTTGGTAGACCCCTTCGACGGCATAGGCGATATAGAACGTGAAATAATACGCACACCGCTCGACCCCGACATCACCTTCAGCGATGACCCCTTGCGCATGATGCGTGCCATACGATTTGCCACGCAACTCAACTTCCGCATATATCCCGACACCTTCGACGCGATAAAACGCAATAAAGAGCGCATCAAAATCATTTCGCGCGAGCGCATAGCTGACGAGTTGGGTAAAATCATGCGTTCCGACATCCCCTCGCGAGGATTTATCCTACTCGACGAGTGCGGTTTGTTGCCTTACATCTGTCCCGAGTTATCGGCTCTCAAAGGAGTAGAGACCATAGAGGGTCGCGGACACAAGGACAACTTCTATCACACACTCACAGTGCTCGACAATGTAGCCCTACGCTCACGCAACGAATGGCTACGCTGGGCAGCCCTATTCCACGACATTGCCAAGCCTCGCACCAAGCGATATGATGCCCGATTGGGGTGGACATTCCACAACCACAACTTTATAGGAGCTAAGATGATACCCGGTATCTTCCGAGCCATGAAATTACCGCTCAATGAGCACATGAAGTATGTACAAAAACTCGTAGAACTACACATGCGCCCCATTGTGCTGGCTGAGGAAGAAGTTACCGACTCGGCAGTGCGTCGTCTGCTCTTCGATGCCGGTAATGATATAGAGGAATTGATGCTCTTATGCGAAGCCGACATTACATCGCGCAACGCCGAGAAAGTGCGCAAGTACCTCGACAACTTTGCCCTTGTGCGTCGTAAACTCGAAGAGATAGAGGAGAAAGACCGCGTACGCAACTTCCAACCCCCTGTAGGCGGTGAGGAGATTATGGAATACTTTGCCCTACCCCCCTCGCGCGAAGTAGGCGAATTGAAGAGTGCCATTAAAAATGCTATTCTCGACGGTATTATCCCCAACGAGCGCGAGGCAGCATGGCAATACATGCTCGATGAAGCCACCCGAATGGGTATTGTAAAGAAGTAACCTTATTCCAGTAATTTTCCATTCTCGATTTTCATCAATCGAGTAGCTATACATGCCACCTTATCGGGGTGGTGTGTTACCATAACAATAGCACAATTTGGTGACATTTGCGACAATATATCGTAAATGCGATGAGCAAATGTTTCGTCAATATAAGACAACGGCTCATCGAGCACCAGCAATTGTGGTTGCGATATAATGGCTCATGCCAATAGTGTACGTTGCAACTCACCTCCCGACAACTCACCGATGGGTCGAGTGGCAAATCGCTCCAATCCCAACATCTCCAACGTTGCCATAACCCGAGCATTCGCATCGACAGTTGCTCGCGAAGTATATAAGCCCGATGCAACAACCTCACTCACCGTTATAGGGAAGCGGCTATCAATCATATTCTTTTGTGGCAGATAGCCTATGTGCAAGGCATCTACCTCGCGACCGTCACTATAATAAGTAACACAGCCGGCAGTAGGCTTAATAAGTTTGAGTAACAATCGCAACAACGAAGTCTTTCCGCCACCATTAGCACCTGTAATAACAATAAAATCACGGTTGGAAATAGCAAGGTTTACGTCTTGCAAAATAGGTCGTTGCTCGTACGTGAGCGATAGGCCTTCGAGTCGGGCAATAATATTTTTATCGAGCGATGGCATGTGCAATATTTATAATTTCAGTTGCCCAGTCGTAGTTGAGAGGGTTAATGGTTATCACCTCGGCATCCAATTCGCGTGCAAAGGTTTCAACTTGGCGCGGGTTGAACTCTTGTTGTACAAACACTACCCTCACTCCATTATCAATAGCCTCATCGACAGTCTTTTTCAGTGCAAGAGCCGAGTTCTCTTTACCCATATTTTCGAGGCTCAACTGTAACAAGCCATAGTCACGAGCGAGATAGCTGAGCGATGGGTGATATATGGCAAAGGCAGTGCCTCGACAAGGCTCCAACAAGTTCGACACCACACGCTCGACACTATCGATACGCTGTATCAGTCTCGCGCAATTATCTTCATAATAACCGGCATATTCACTATCAATCTCGCTCAGGGCACTACAAATGTTGTGAGCCATGATGCGCACATTGCGAGGCGACGACCATGTGTGAGGGTCGATGGCATTACATTCATGCATGCCACCATGCTCATGACAATGAGTAGTGGTAAGCATATCGATACCGCGAGAGGTGTCGTAAACCGGCATATCGGGATTATTCTGCACAATTCTATCCATCCATGCAACTTCAAACCCCAACATGCCACCTACACGCAAATAGGCCTCACTCTTATCAAGCTCGACAAGTTGCATGGGTGTAGGGTCGTAGGCTTCGGGGTTGCTATTAGCTGGTACGACACAATTAACCTTAAATCGACTACCGGCAATCTGCTCGGCAAGATACTTTTGTGGCAGAATTGTCACCGACACAACTCGTTGATCGTCAGGTGTATTGGTATTACACGACGTCGCAAGCATCACAGTCAATACCACCAAAGCAATAATATGTAATATTCTTGTAGGCATGGTTTATAGAAAAAATAGGATTCAAAGGTACAACATTCACAACAAACAGATGTTGAAAATGTTTAATTTTAACATTTCAATCATTATTCCACACCATACACCCGTGCATGTAATAGTCGTGAAAGAGCCTCTAAAGAACAATTCTCGGAAGCAGCATAGGTCATAAGGCACAATTCGACAGCCTCACGTCCCTCGCCATACGATGGTTGTATATAATGATACTCTTCGTGCAAGACAAACCCTAAACTACGATAAAAGTCCACGCGACGGCAACTATATGAGTCGGTGGGAGGCTCTACCTCAAGCACAACGGGTTGTTCATCGCGCTCGATAAATTGTCGCAACACCTCACGACCTATACCACAACCACGCATCGCAGCCTCAACAGCAAAATGCTCGACATAACGCCACCCCGCAAGTTGCCACGTTGAGAGCATACCCACAACGCGGTTGTCGTGGCAAATAGCTTCCAATATAAAAGCATCGTTGCTCGATATTAAATCCATAAGCGACACAAAGTCGCGTCGTTCATCTATCGGAAAGGAATCCTCATATATAGCTCGTACCGTAGCAAGCTCGGCACTCTCAACATGCAGTCTTTTATTATAAACCATCATTACATAGCCTTTATGATACAATAACAGTGATGCGAAATTAATAGAAATTGCGTAAGAGAGCAAGCAACAACACCCTATTTTTATAAGCAACCCTACAACACTCAATATTATAACAACTTATCATCTTATCACCTCCCACAGCAGCAAAATTATAGTTGCAAATTAAAACCATTTATTTACCATTTATTAAGATTTTATTTAAAAAACCATGCTTAGACTATTGCAAATTAGATTTTAGAATTATAACTTTGCAAAAATCTAAAATCTATAAACCTAAAAAATCACACCATGGGACACCACCAATTAGATGCGTTAGATTATAAAATCTTAAAACTCATTGCTTCAAATTCACGAATACCATTCTTGGAAGTAGCACGCGAATGTGGCGTGTCGGGAGCAGCTATACATCAACGCGTTCAGAAACTGACCAACTTGGGTGTACTTAAAGGCTCGGAGTATATCCTCGATTCAAACAAAATCGGATTTGGCACTTGTGCCTACATTGGCTTTTATCTGCAAGCCCCGGGCGACTTCTCAGGCATTGTAGAGCAACTCAAACAAATACCCGAAGTTGTTGAATGCCACTTCACCACAGGTGAATATGACATGTTCATCAAGCTGTATGCTCGCGACAACAGCCACATGCTCGACATCATCCATAAGAAATTGCAACCCCTCGGCTTGGCTCGTACTGAGAGTCTTATCTCTTTCAAAGAGGTTTTCAAACGCCAATTGCCTATCGAGGATGTTTCGGACTTGGCTGATTGATAAACACGAATATAAAAAACAAAAAAAAGCGACATTACCACAATGTCGCTTTTTTTGTATAATTATCAGCGCTTTATGCCCGATACATAAGGCATATATCTTATACAAAATGGTATCACAACCCAACGTGATACAACCAATGTTGCAATAGAAGCTGCCACAACCGCTTGGTCGTAATCAAAAAATCGCAAGGAGATGCCCATCATAATAGGAATTACCATCATATTGGTACACAAAACAATAAGCGAATAACGGCCTATATAGGTAACAAAAGGTACATATCCCACATATTTACAAAGGTAGAATTGCGACAAAAACAAAGCAATAGTCATTATCAACAGTCTCCAATAAGGAAGATTGTATTCACAGGCCGCCATAGAAATATAACCTCTCGATAATATATACACGACAACCAAGGGTATTATCAATAGGTAGCCCCATCGGTCGTACTGCGAAGGATCCTTAGTGATGCATAGCGAGAACAAATATCCCAAACCAAAGAAAAGCAATGCTATAACAACGATGTCAAACAAATAGGGTAAAAATATATTAGCGAGAGCCAATCTATACCCCACATAACCCGACAACAACAAAATAACCAAAATAAAACTATAGCGTACAACAGGCTTGAAAGTTGCAGAAAGCGACCATATGGACTTAAAAAGCAATGTCACAAAAAACAGAACCAATAGATACCAAGTAGTAACATTGGGTATTCTATCGGCATGCGTGGTATAAAATATATATTCAAAACTTTTTAAAGACATATTTACACCTATGGCATGCAACGAGTTGCAAAATATTACATGTAAAACATTATATACCAAGTAGGGCAACAGCAACATTCGCATATTGCGAAGCAGTAAATCTTTCCAAGAAACATCGGCCTTAAAAAGAAATCCCGACACCATAAAGAACAGGGGGACAAAAGTGACAGAAGAGGTATAAAATGTGTTTAAGAAACAACTATGATAGAGGACAACAAAGATCATCGCACCACCTTTCAAGGTATCTATATAGTCATATCGTTGTTCCACAGCCATCTCTACTCAAGTTTTATTGCACAAAGATAGGTATTAATTGGGGATTTTATGTAAGTTTGCACCACAAATAGATAATACCCCTATACGACTATGAGCCTCAGGCACACAATAAGCAATATATGGCACTCATCGCGGTTTCGCGAGGTAGTGAGATTTGGCATTGTAGGTGTTATAGCTACACTCATTCAGTATGGCATATATTACTTGTTCAACGCCATTGTCGGATGGGGTGCTACAACATCGCTTACCATTGGTTATGTAATTAGTTTTGTATTCAACTTCTTCTTATCCAACTATTTCACATTCAAGACCCGCCCAACGGTCAAGAAGGGTGTGGGTTTCATGGCCAGCCACGGCATCAATTACCTGCTGCAAATTGTATTCCTCAACCTTTACATGTTCCTTGGTGTACCCGAGACATGGGCCCCCATTCCTATGTTTGTTACCGTCGTTCCCATCAACTTTTTACTGGTGCGTTTTGTCCTTAAATCATCCAAGCTATGAAAACCGTCTCTATCATTATACCGGCATATAACGAGCAAGAATCGCTCCAAACATTATATAGTAACTTGTGCAAGCTAACCGACTCGCTCAAAGAATACAATTGGGAAATACTCTTTGTCAATGACGGTAGTAGTGATAACACCGAATGTATCATAAACGGATTGATAGAACAAGACCCACGAATAGCAACCGTTATACTCTCGCGCAACTTTGGCAAAGAGGCTGCCATGCTGGCGGGATTTGACTATGCCACCGGCGACTGTGCCATCATCCTCGATGCCGACCTGCAACATCCCATATCGGCCATTCCTCAAATGTTGCAATATTGGGAAGAGGGATATGACGACGTGTATGCACGCCGACGTACACGTGGCGACAACTCGTGGTTGCGCAAGTTCTTCTCGCGCACCTATTACTCACTACTGCAACGCAGTAGCAACATCAATGTACTACCCGACGTGGGCGACTTCCGCCTACTCGACCGCAAGTGCATTGATACACTGAAGACCCTACGCGAACAGTGTCGCTATACCAAGGGTATGTATGCATGGATAGGCTACAAGAAGAAAGAAATAACCTTTGACAGGGGCGACCGGGTAGCAGGCCAGTCAAACTGGGGGTACAACGCCTTGTTTAATCTCGCGATTGAGGGGATTACCA
>JAGBHF010000066.1 GCA_017935645.1 Bacteroidaceae bacterium
ATTAAGGTGGTTATAGCACCGGGGATCCACCTCTTCCCATCCCGAACAGAGAAGTTAAGCCCGGTCACGCCAATGGTACTGCGCAAGTGGGAGAGTAGGCAGCCGCCACTTAAATCGCCCTGACAACGAAAGTTGCCGGGGTGATGTTTTTTTGTATATATACTCTGCCTGTAGCGTACTAAATTTTCGACGCTCCCTGTTATGTAAGAGCCATGAAATATTATGGGGTTGGGTTAATTGTTTTTCCCTTCGCTTGCTTGGTACAAAATATGGTCGAGAATGATAGGAATATCTTCGGCCTTGATACCGGCATCAATGAGTTCCGGTATATCGTGCTCAAAGTTCTGTGTAAAGCGGTTAAGGTCGTTGCTGTCGGCTTTGATGCTTTGCAGATATAAACTTATTGCATCGCGTAGGTTTCCACGAGCCCATGCCACGTGTGCAGCATTGAGGTAATCGAGTGCTGTGGGCTTGTCGGATAGAATTTTTTGGTACCAACTTGCCGCCTGCTCGTATTTGCCGGCAAGGAATGAGCACCACGCGATAGGTCGGCGTGCTTTGGTCCCTTTGCTATCCAGAAAATCTACCTTGAAGTAGAAGTTTAGCGCCTTGTCGTAATTCTTCTGTTCGAGGTAGCAGTGTCCGATATTCAGGTTGATTGATAGGTTGTCGGGGTCTATATCGTTGGCACGTATGAAGTAGTCGAGCGCCTTATCAACTTTTTTCATATTGCGGTAGCAAATAGCAATGTGTCGCAATGTCCACACATGGTTGGGCTTGATAAGGTCGGCCTTGAGGTATAGCTCCAGCGCGTCATGATAGTTGCTTAGTGCCTGGTGGCAATAGGCATACTTTTGGTAGAGTTCGCTATTGGTGAAGTTATCGTGCGTGAGGATGCCGAATATTTGCACTGCATCGTTGTAATATTCGTTCTTAAACAGATATTCGCCCAACGATTTTAATAGCTTCTCATCGTGAGTTATAGGGGTAATATGTCCTATTTGCAATAACTCATGAAGTGGTGTGGTGAATATATCGAAGAATTCGCTACGGCGTGGGTGTAGTTTAATGAGTCGATATAAGTCTTGGATATATCGATTGGATATATTTTCTCTCTCTCGACTCTTTTTGTACAACTCGGCCTTGGCATCTTCTTCCATCTGTGCATTTTCGGAGCGAAATTGCGATGCCATCATTTGTCGTTGCTCGATGGGAGCATGTGCCAATGATAGGCAGAATGAGTATTTATCGCTGTTGCATAAGAATCCTGATGAGCGGAGTATATCGGCGAAGCGTTTGCCCCATTCTTCTGTACCTAAGGCATCGTACACTGCACTATGGTTGGTAACAAAAGGTACAAACCAATTGGAGAGACTGTTGAAGAACGAGAAGCCTTTGAGGTGAGCAAAGGTGCTCATGAACACATCGGCTCCTTGCATTTGCAGTTCGTTAAGTTCCATTATATTGTCTGTAACGCCTGTTTTTTCAAGCAATTCCTGCCATTCGGGGTTTCGCTCAAGCGACTCTATCTCATTCAGGGCATCCTCCTCTTTAATTTTCTTATATAGCGAAGGACTTATCTTCATCATCTTGGGCAGAATCTCTTCGGTCATCTTGCGCGATATTTTCTCGGTATCGCGACTGCGTATAAATTGGAAGAGAATGTTGCGCATGTCGGTCTTGAATTGCTCACTATCGGACAATAGCGATATGCGACTGCTTATATTGCCGTATAGATGTAGACGGGAGTGGTAGCGCAAGATTGCGATGAATATACCGCACAGCGCTCTTATCTGTACCTCTGCGCTATCGTGATGCAAGTAGGTGTCGATAAGTATATCAAACTTTGTTTCATCAAAGCTATGGACGATATTGAGTGTCAGCGCCGAAACGACCATTGCCGATACCGATTCGGGGAGATGATGTGGCTGTAGGGCCTCGCGCAATGTGGCATAGTCGTCGCTGTGTGTAGGGAAGTTGGTCCATACTTTGTCAAAAAAATCTTCAGCGTTACGCTCTACCTCTTTTCGTCGAGAAGTAATACTCTCATTATTCGACATGAGTTCGCTCAGCGATAGCTCATTTACGCTGTTGTCGAGTGAAGTAAACAGTTGCGAAAGTGTCTTGTTGGCGATGCGATGCGACTTTTTAGTGGTATAATATAGTGCTAAATCGCTACTCGCGCGCATCTTGTCGCAAAGGAGGTCGGTAATATTGTATGTTGCAGCAATAAGGCGGTTGTGTACCAGCGTGCGTTCGGGGTCATCGACACCATCGAGCATGTATTGTATCATGTAATGATATGATGTTTCCAGCTCATTCAGTTTCGAGTCGACATCCCATTCTTGCAGATGAGTCGATAGGGTACGTAATCGTGCAAATGCCTTTTGGAGATGACACTCTTGCAAGGCATTGTATATATATTGTTGTGATTGGGTAATTTCTTTGGGTAGCATAAGAACCTTATTAATCTATAAACTATAAACATTACACGATGTTTATATATTGGTGTCTTGTGATGAGTTCGTTTTTATTAACCACTTTTATGTGGTAAAGTTAATGAAATTCTAAAAAATTACTATCTTTACGTCCGAAAAAAAGAATAAATATGTTTTCAGGAATAGTTGAAGAGGCTGCAACGGTAAGAGCATTGCGTACCGAGCAGGGAAATTTGCATTTGACATTGAGTTGCTCATTTGCCAATGAGTTAAAAATAGATCAGAGTGTAGCACATAACGGTGTGTGTCTAACTGTTGTAAGTATCGATGGTGATACCTACACCGTAACAGCTATAAAAGAGACACTTGAGCGTTCGAACTTGGGCTTGCTCAAAGTCGGCGACAAAGTTAATCTTGAGCGAAGTATGGTGATGAATGGCCGTCTTGATGGTCACATTGTACAAGGACACGTCGACCAGACAGCTACTTGTCGAGAAGTGGTAGAGGCTGACGGTAGCTGGTACTATACCTTTGAGTATGAACTCGATCGCGAAATGGCGCGTCGTGGTTATTTTACTGTAGACAAGGGGTCGGTAACTGTCAACGGTGTGAGCCTTACCGTATGCAATCCTACCGACAATACTTTCCAAGTGGCCATCATACCCTATACACACGACAATACCAATTTCTGCCAAATCGAGGCCGGAACTGTTGTCAATATCGAGTTTGATATCATAGGCAAGTATCTGTCGCGCATGATGCACTTTGCCGATAAATAATAGAAGTTATGGAGCGATTTATAGACTTGGCCGGTCGTCGTCAAAGCGACCGTGCTTTCGATCCCACTCGTGCCGTCGAGCCCGAGAAGATAGCTCGCATACTCGAGGCGGCACAGTTGGCGCCTTCGGCTTGTAATGCCCAACCTTACAAAATCATCGTGGTAGATGACCCGGAGTTGAAAAATAAGGTGGCCGATACCACTTCGTCGAAGGTGTTGGGTATGAATCACTTTACCAAGCAGGCTCCTATACACATGGTGATTGTCGAGGAGAATCCCAACTTGACCTCGGGTATAGGTGCTGTGGTTAAGGATAAGCATTTCCCTTATATTGACATAGGCATTGTTGCAGCACATATAACCCTTGCAGCTACCGACGAGGGGCTTGGGTCGTGTATATTGGGATGGTTCGACGAGAAGAAGTTGCGGATATTGCTCAATATACCCGCTCGTAAGCGTATATTGCTCGACATTGTAATAGGCTACTCAACACAGCCCCTGCGCGAAAAGAAGCGCAAGCACATCGATAAGGTTGTAGGAAACAACAGATATTGATAGACAATGAATATGGGACGAGTACTTATCCCGGTGCTGCTTGCGATACCTATGCTTACACTTGCGCAGGGTAGTACTCTCATGGGTCGACAGAATAGCACCGAGACCATGATACGTCAGGCTGCTACCCAGCAGACTATGCAACAAGTAGAGTTGCCTCCTGCGCAACCGGTCGACACGTTGTTTACTCCCGATGTTCCTTTCACCTCTATGGCTGTGTCGATGCACGGATATAGTAAGCGATTGGGCGATACCAAGGAGTGTTTTATATTACGCAATGAGACCTGCAATTATCGCATATCGCGTGTAGTGATTAAGCTTGTCTATTCGTTGGAGAGTGGTCGCGAGATATATCGTCGTGACGAAGTTGTAGAGTGCAACTTACCGCCCGGTGCCACACAAGTTATCACCGTGAAGAGTTTTGATAAGAACAAGCACTACTATTATTACACCATGCCACCCCGGCGAGCCTCAGGTACGCCCTACCGAGTGCAGTATGATGTATTGAGATATGATGTTGTGGTAGAGCCTTAGAATGATACATATAGTAGCTATAAATGAAAAGAGTGGTATTCTCGCGAACGCCACTCTTTCTGTTAGAAACATCAATAATAAAAGGTTTTTTTTGTTGTTACTGAAATATTCTCTTAATCTCTAAATAACATAAAGAAATTCTACTTTATTATCTATTTAATAGATGCAGACAGATGTGAAAAAGTTGCATTGAATATTGAAATTTTACAATATTTAACACAGACTTAAAACCAGGTTCTTACACCGAAGGCGATACTTGTGCTTAATGGTGTGTCGTGCCAGATGCTATGTACCTTTGAACCGTTGGCAAAATAGTAGCCCAATACAGGCTCGATAAAAATATCAAAATGTTTAGTAACCTCAAATGCTGCACCTACGCGCAGTTGTGCCGAGAATTGTAATGCCTTGTCACGAAACTCCAACTTGTCAAAGTGTTCGTAAGCATAACTTTCGGGTAATTCACGATGAATACCGGCGGTGTTGATGTCAACCTGACCGCCTAATGATGTGTAGAACGCAAATTTTCCGACTCGGGCAAACTCAAAACTGGCGTATAGTGGGATGCCTACATAGTGCAGTTCTTGTTTTCCTTGTCGTATATTGTGAGTTATCTCATAATCGGCAACCATATATGTATATGATAGACCTACACCTAAGCCCCAACGACCAAATCGTTTCTCGAAGAGGGCTCGCATTGAGAATGGCATTTTGTGTGCAAATGTAACTTCTCCATTATAACAACGTGACGAGAATGGTGTAACTACCGTACGTTGTCCCGATGTTGTGGCATCAAATGCAAGAAAACTTGATTGGTCTTTATGCTTATGGTAGTTCTTGCCAATGGACTTTATGGCTTTGTCATCGTAGTACGATTCATCGTTATTGTAATGTGCAATTACGGGGTCGTTGGTAACGATGTCGTGTGCTGTTATGTCGTTCGATACAGTATCTTCCTTGTGATTGATAGGTCGTGTATCGTTATTCTCGGCTATTCGTACAGTTGGCTCAATGGGTTTTACCACTACTGCTACCGAGGGAGTTGTGCGTTTGGGTGTTTTTGTGAGTAGAGTGTTTTGCTCGGTTTCTATAATGTTGTTTATAACATTCTGTTTGTTGATGTTATGGTTCGATTCGACATGAGCCGAGTCTTGGTGTACGGTGCGATTGGCGCAAATATGTTGTGACGGCTCACAGTGTAAACAATCATTATTGGCAACATAACAGCATATAATTATCGCAATAGCCGCAATCGCTGCAACTGCCCCATATAGGCCTTTGCGCTTATACCAGACAATGTGTGCAGGCAGAGTGTTCGCTACTCTCTTCCACAAGCTGTCGGGCACAGCAACACGATGCTGCGATAGCTTGTCTTGAATAGGCTTTATTATCTTCTTGTCGTCCATGCGAAAAAGGGCTATGTAAGATTTTCAATTTTTTTCTGTATAAGCAACTTTGCCCTTATGTACTGCGAACGTGAGGAGCTCTCCTGTATTCCCATTATTTGTGCTATCTCTTTATGAGAATAACCCTCAATTGCATACATATTGAACACTGTTCGATATCCGGCAGGTAGTGAAGCTATTATATTCATCAACTCATCGGCCGACATCTTTTCAATAGCTGTTATGTTCATTGTCGGTATTTGTCCCACCTCGTCGCAATCGAGGCTGTCAAATACGTCGGTGCTACGTAAATATTCCAGTGCCGAGTTGACGGTAATGCGACGTACCCAACCCTCCAGTGAGCCTTTGGCGGTATATTGGTTGAGCGATGCAAAAACTTTTATAAAAGCCTCTTGAACGACATCCTGTGCGGTGTCGTAGTCGCCCACATACCGTATGGCTATTGCCATCATATATGGGGCAAAGCGATCGTACAACGCCCTTTGAGCGGTACGGTCGTTACGCATACAAGCCTTTATCAGTTTCTGTTCGTCGTCGGTGTGCATTATGGTAGCACTATATATAAGATGCAATAAATATTAATTTAGTTGCATGTGTTCAAAAATTAGCAGACCCACCCATTATTCGTTGGGGTGAGTCTGCTCTATTATGCGATATCAATCAGGTATTGATTAATCGTCGAGTTTGTGGATAACCAAGCCAGAGCGCAACTTAGGTTCGAACCATGTTGTCTTGGGAGGCATGATATTGCCTGTGTCGGCAATGTCGATGAGTTGTTGCATAGAAACGGGATAGAGAGCGAGAGCAACGCGCATCTCACCGCTGTCAACGCGATCAGACAACTCACCAAGACCACGAATACCACCAACGAAGTCGATACGTTTGTCGCTACGCAAGTCGTGGATACCGAGGATGTCGCGCAAGATGTAGTTTGAAGAGATAGTTACGTCGAGCACACCGATAGGATCGTTGTCGTCGTAAGTACCCTCGCGAGCTGTGAGCGAATACCAAGTACCGTCGAGGTAGAGTGCAAAGTTGTGCAATGCAGCGGGTGTGTAAATTTCGGCACCTTTCTTCTCAACAACGAAGTGCTCGGCAACCTTAGCAAGGAACTCCTCGCTTGAGAGGCCATTGAGGTCTTTCACTACGCGGTTGTAGTCGATAATCTTGAGGTGCGATGCGGGGAAACATACAGCCAAGAAGTAGTTGTACTCCTCGTCACCACGGTGGTTGGGGTTGTTTTTAGCCTTCTCAGCACCAACGAGAGCAGCAGCAGCTGTACGGTGGTGACCATCGGCGATGTAAAGATAGGGGATAGCAGCAAACAACTCAGTGATACGTTTGATATCAGCCTCGTTGTCGATTACCCAGAAGTGGTGACCGAAACCGTCGGGAGCAACGAAGTCGTACTCGGGAGCTTTCTCACGAGCTACGCGAGCTACGATGCCGTCGAGTTCTTCGTTATCGGGATATGAGAAGAATACGGGCTCGATGTTGGCGTTGCTGTTGCGAACGTGTTTCATGCGGTCTTCCTCTTTGTCACGACGAGTGAGCTCGTGTTTTTTGATAACACCACTCAAGTAGTCTTCTACGTTAGCAGCTACTACAAGACCATATTGAGTGCGGCCGTTCATAGTTTGTGCATATACGTAGTAGTTTTCTTTCTCATCTTGTACGAGCCAGCCTTTTTCTTGGAAGGCGTGGAAGTTTTCTACTGCTTTTTCATATACCTCGGGAGCGTGCTCGTCGGTACCGGGAGCAAAGTCAATCTCGGGTTTGATAATGTGATAGAGTGACTTTTCGTTACCCTCTGCTTCACGACGAGCCTCTTCAGAGCTGAGTACGTCATAAGGACGTGAAGCTACTACTTCGATTAATTGTTTGGGGGGACGCAACCCCTTGAAAGGTTTAACTTTTGCCATAATAAGTGTTTATTATTAAGTATTGTTTTAAGGTTTGATTATATATTTCTCTCAATAGTCTGTTCACGGTCGGGACCTACCGATACGATAGCGATAGAGACGCCCAATTCGCGCTCAAGGAAGGCAATATAGTCTTTGAATGCTTGGGGAAATTCCTCCTCGCTCTTCATTGCTGTCATATCTTGTTGCCATCCGGGCAATTCAACGTATACGGGCTCGATGCCACTCTCCAACGAATAGGGGAGTTCGGTTGTCTCTACACCGTTTACACGGTATGCCACACAAGCCTTGATTGTCTCGAATGTGTCGAGCACGTCGCTCTTCATCATGATGAGTTTTGTAACACCATCGACCATGATGGCATAACGCAAGGCTACGAGGTCAATCCATCCGCAACGGCGACGACGACCTGTAACAGCGCCAAACTCATGGCCAAGCTCACACATCTTCTCGCCATCGGCATCGAACAGCTCAGTGGGGAACGGGCCACTACCTACACGGGTACAATAGGCCTTGAATATACCATACACTTCACCTATACGGTTGGGGGCGACACCCAATCCGGTGCATGCTCCTGCACATACGGTGTTTGATGAAGTTACAAAAGGATACGAACCAAAGTCAACATCGAGCATTGTTCCTTGTGCGCCTTCGGCAAGCACACTCTTGTTTTCGCGAAGCAAGTTGTTGATGGTGTGTTCGCTATCGATGATGGGGAATTTCTTCAGATACTCAATAGCATCCATCCAGCGTTGCTCAAGCTCGGTTATGTCATACTCATAGTTGAGTGATGCCAAGATAGCTTCGTGGCGTGCCTTGAGTGTATTGTAACGATTTTCAAAATCGAGGAAAATGTCACCTACGCGCAGGCCGTTGCGGCTGATTTTGTCGGTATATGTAGGACCAATACCCTTGCCGGTAGTACCTATTTTACCTGCACCCTTGGCAGCCTCGTAGGCGGCGTCGAGCATGCGGTGTGTGGGCAATATGAGGTGAGCCTTCTTAGAGATACAAAGACGTTGTGTGAGGTCGTGTCCACTGGCTGCCAATTGTTCGGCCTCTTCGCGGAACAAAACGGGGTCGAGCACAACACCGTTACCTATAATATTTACTTTGCCACCTTGGAATATGCCCGAAGGTATAGAGCGTAATACATACTTATTTCCTTCAAATTCGAGGGTGTGACCGGCATTGGGGCCTCCTTGGAAGCGAGCCACTACATCGTAACGAGGTGTAAGCACGTCTACAACTTTGCCTTTACCTTCATCACCCCATTGCAATCCCAAAAGGATATCTACCTTCATGATTATCTATTTGTTTTTAGTATGTGATGTTAATATATTTTTTTCTCTTTAGTTGCACTTTTCTCGGCTTTGGCACAGCGCGAACATAAGCCATAGATGTAGAGCGTATAATACAACGGCTCGAAACTACGGGGTTTACGCGAGAGCAATTCTCCTACTACTTCAGCGGCTTTCATCTCCTTCACCTTTCCGCAACGGGTGCAGATGAGGTGATGATGATTGTTGGCTTGCATTACGCGCTCGTATCTTGCCACACCATCGCCCAATGTTATGCGACGCACGAGTCCGGCTTCTATAAGTAGGTCGAGTGTGTTGTACACAGTGGCTCGGCTCACCTGAAATCCGTCGGCAATCATTGCTTGATGCAATGTCATGACGTCGACATGTGCCGACGAGGCATAAATCTTGTCGAGTATGGCAAAGCGTTCCGATGTTTTACGCATCTTGCGACTTTCCAAGAAGTTAGAAAGCCGTTGCTTGACACTCAACTCTTTGTTTTTATCCTCGTTTGCAGGCATACACTTTGTTTTTACAAAGTTATATCATTTTTATCACTTGTGCAATAGCCTGAGCGTGTAATTAGGGGATTTTTTTCGCCTATGTGGCATAATTGTAGTTGTTGTGAGCGTATTTGGGCCGGCTTAACACTCTTCGTCGTATAGTGCTATGAGATTTTCCCTCCAATTGTTATCGATATTGTCGGCTTTATGTAGTTGTTCAACAACAATCTTGCCGGCATGAGGCATGAGGAGCGACTCGGTGAGGAAACGGCGAGCAGCAGATGCTGTTAAGGAGCTCTCTCCGTGAGCAGCCATGATAGCCTTGTCGGCCATGTGTCGCAACCACGCTTCGTCGTCAATGGCAGGTAACAGGGAGTAAGCCAATCGCAAGGCTGTGTAAGCAATCATTTCTTGTGACGACTCTACCCACCGGGTAGTAAGTTGCGACGCGTATGAGAGGTGGGCAAAAAGATATTTGCAACAGAAGTCGGCAACTTCAATATTGGGCATATTCTCTACCCAACGTTGTGCATCGGCCTGCGTGTACTCCTCGATAGGATATACCATAGGTGCAAGTAACATCGACTCGCGCACACCTCGGTCGTTCCACAACTCTTCGGCTATCTCTTTCGAGGGGGGTATCTGCTCGGCAATGCGGCGCAATAAGGGCAGGGTCAGTCCAAAGTTGACGCGATACTCGGCACCTTTGAGGCGCATGCTTTGCGATACAATACCATTCATGTATAGGCGGTAGAGACGTTTTATATCTTTCAGCTGCATAAGCGATTTTCTATTAATAAGAGAGGATGCAAACATTGTGTTTGCATCCTCTTGGTGTATGAAGAGTATTTATTATCATTCCCTGATAATAAATACTCTTCA
>JAGBHF010000067.1 GCA_017935645.1 Bacteroidaceae bacterium
CCATAGCTCTCCCCGCCGGAGTAACTGTAGCTGTTGACAGCGAAAACGTTGTTACTGTTAAGGGTCCCAAAGGTGAACTCAAACAAGCAGTAGCGCCTTCAATTACTGTTAAAGTTGAAGAAGGTCACGTAGAATTATTACGTGCCGATGATGAGAAAGAAAACCGCTCTTTACATGGCTTGTACCGTGCACTCATCAACAACATGGTCGTTGGTGTATCGGAAGGTTACAAGAAAGAAATGGAGTTGGTAGGTGTTGGTTATCGTGCTCAAAGCAACGGTCAAGTACTCGAGCTTTCACTCGGTTATTCACACACTATCGTATTCAAGTTCCCCGCCGAGATTAAGGTTGAAGCCAAAACAGAGAGAAATAAAAACCCCATGATTACATTGGAGTCATACGACAAGCAACTCCTCGGTCAAGTATGTGCCAAGATTCGCTCAATGCGTAAGCCCGAGCCCTACAAAGGTAAAGGTATCCGTTTCGTTGGCGAGGTTGTACGTCGTAAGTCTGGTAAGTCGGCAGGTGCTAAGTAAAACATGTAAAACGGTATTATCATGACAACGAAAATAGAAAGAAGACTGAAGATAAAAACCCGTATTCGCGGTAAAATCTCGGGTACTGCCCAACGTCCCCGTATGACTGTTTTCAGAAGCAACAAGCAAATCTACGTGCAACTCATCGACGATATCGCCGGTAAAACTCTCGCTGCTGCATCTTCACGCAACATCGAAGGCGGTAACAAGAAAGAGCAAGCTGCTCAAGTAGGTGCTGAGATTGCCAAGAAAGCACAAGAAGCAGGTATCACTACTGTCGTTTTCGACCGTAACGGCTACCTCTATCACGGAAGAATTAAAGAATTGGCTGACGCCGCCCGTAACGGTGGACTTAAATTTTAATCATTATGGCAGTAAAAAACAACAGAGTAAAATCAACTAGCGACCTCGAACTCAAAGACCGTTTGGTCGCTATCAACCGTGTTACCAAAGTAACAAAAGGTGGTCGTACATTCACTTTCTCGGCCATCGTAGTTGTAGGTAACGAGAACGGTATTGTGGGTTGGGGTCTCGGTAAAGCCGGTGAGGTTACTGCTGCTATTGCCAAAGGTGTAGAAGCAGCCAAGAAAAACCTTATCAAGGTTCCCGTGCTCAAAGGTACTATCCCCCACGATCAATACGCCAAATTTGGTGGTGCGCGAGTATACATTAAGCCCGCATCTCACGGTACCGGTGTGAAAGCCGGTGGTGCTATGCGTGCCGTGTTGGAAAGCGTTGGTGTAACCGACGTGCTTGCTAAATCAAAAGGTTCGTCTAACCCCCACAACTTGGTTAAGGCCACTATCGGTGCTTTGTCTGAGTTGAGAGATGCTTCAATGGTTGCTCAAAACCGCGGAGTATCGATGGAAACAGTCTTTAAAGGCTAATGGAGGAGTACACAATGGAAACTATCAAAATTAAACAAGTAAAGAGCAGAATCAAATGTCCTCAAAACCAACGTCGCACTCTCGATGCACTTGGTTTGACTCGCATGGGTCGTGTTGTTGAGCACAATGCAACTCCCGCCATCCTTGGTATGGTTGCTAAAGTAAAACATTTGGTTGCTATCGTTGACTAATTTTTATCCACCGAACTTTTAAATCATCACTAATATGGATTTGAGTAACTTAAAACCCGCCGAAGGTTCAACCTTCTCTCGCAAACGCATTGGTCGTGGTCCCGGTTCGGGCATGGGTGGTACTTCTACCCGTGGTCACAAAGGTGCTAAGCAACGTTCGGGTTACAAACACAAAATCGGCTTCGAGGGTGGTCAAATGCCCTTGCAACGTCGTGTTCCCAAATTTGGTTTCAAGAATATCAACCGCGTTGAGTACAAGGCTATCAACCTCGATACTTTGCAAGCTCTTGCCGAAAGCCGCAACTTGCAAGAAATCAACGTTCAAACCCTTGTTGATGCAGGTCTTACCTCTTCAAAACAACGCATCAAAATTCTTGCTAACGGTGCTATTTCAGTAGCCCTCACAGTAACAGCACACGCATTCTCTAAGACAGCCGAAGCTGCTATTGTTGCCGCTGGTGGAACAGCTGTTAAACTCTAATTAAAATGGGAGCTATTAAAACCTTAAAAAATATCTGGAAAATCGAAGATTTGCGTAAGCGAATCATTTCGACAATCCTCTTGGTACTCGTATATCGGGTAGGATCATTCGTGGTCCTTCCCGGTGTCGACCCCCTTCAGCTCGACGCATTGCGTTCGCAAACAAGTGGTGGCTTGATGCAACTCCTCGACATGTTCTCGGGTGGTGCTTTCTCTAATGCATCTATCTTTGCATTGGGTATCATGCCTTACATTACCGCTTCGATTGTGATCCAATTGCTCGGCATGGTTTTGCCTTCGTTCCAAAAAATGCAACGTGAAGGCGAAAGCGGCCGAATGAAGCTCAACCAATACACTCGCTACCTCACTGTACTTATCCTTATGTTGCAAGGTCCTGCTTACCTTGTCAACCTTCGAGTACAAATGGGTGCTGCCTTCCCTGAAGGCTGGGCGTTCTTGGTAGTTTCTACTGTCGTAATGGCTGCAGGTAGTATGTTTATCATGTGGCTCGGTGAGCGCATTACCGACCGTGGTATTGGTAACGGTATTTCGTTTATCATCCTCATCGGTATCATCGCACGCCTTCCCTTGGCACTCGCTCAAGAGTTTACTAACCGTTTCACCTCACAACAAGGTGGTTTGGTTATCTTCTTGGTCGAAATTGTATTCTTGCTCTTGGTTATCGCATTGGCCATCATGCTTGTACAAGGTGTACGCAAAGTACCCGTACAATATGCCAAGCGTATCGTGGGTAACAAGCAATATGGTGGTGCAAGACAGTACATCCCCCTCAAGGTGAATACTGCAGGTGTAATGCCTATCATCTTTGCACAAGCCATCATGTTCATCCCCATCACCATTGCCGGATTCAACGCCGAGGCAGCAAGCTCAGCATTCTTCCGTTCATTCATGTCGATGACAGGTTTCTGGTACAACGCTATCTTTGCAGTGTTGATTATTGCCTTTACCTACTTCTACACAGCCATCACAGTGCAACCCACTCAAATGGCCGAGAATATGAAGATGAACAACGGCTTTATCCCCGGTATCAAACCCGGTAAGAAAACAGCCGAATACCTTGACTCTATTATGTCGCGTATCACAATGCCCGGATCTATCTTCCTCGCCATTGTTGCTATCCTCCCTGCATTTGCTCAAGCAGCAGGTGTGAGCGCCGAGTTCTCACAATTCTTTGGTGGAACATCATTGCTCATCTTGGTAGGTGTAGTACTCGATACACTTCAACAAATAGAGAGCCACCTCATGATGCACCACTACGATGGTCTCATGAAGTCGGGTAAAATTAAAGGTCGCGCAGGTTATTAATAAGCGTTAAAGATGATTTATCTTAAAACCGACGAAGAGATAGCCTTGATGCGAGAAAGTAATACACTCGTGGGCAAAACACTGGGCGAATTGGCCCGGTGGATAGCCCCGGGAATTACCACCTTGCGTCTCGACCAGATAGCCGAACAATATATCCGTGATAATGGCGGTATACCGGGCTTTAAGGGTTATGGAGGTTTCCCCTTTACACTCTGCATCTCGGTCAATGAAAATATCGTTCACGGATTTCCTTCGAGCTATGTGCTACGCGATGGAGACATCGTCTCGATCGACTGCGGAGCCATCGTTCAAGGATATAATGGCGACTCTGCCTATACATTCCCCGTAGGCCAGGTAGCTCCCGAGGTAATGGCACTCCTTCGCACAACAAAGGAATCGCTGTACCAAGGTATCGAAAAGGCCATCGCCGGCAATCGCATAGGAGATATTTCGAACGCCGTGCAAACATATTGCGAAGCTCGCGGTTATTCAGTAGTGCGAGAATTTATCGGACACGGAATAGGTCGCAAGTTGCACGAAGATCCCGAAGTGCCCAATTATGGACGCAGAGGTTGTGGCCCACTCCTCAAGAAAGGAATGTGCATAGCCATTGAGCCCATGATCAACCTCGGTTCACGTAACGTAGTTATAGAGCGAGACGGTTGGACAGCACGCACACGCGATCGCAAGCCTTCGGCACACTACGAGCACACCGTAGCAATAACACAGGACGGCCCCGCCGAAATATTATCGTCATTCGATTACATCGAAGAAGTTTTAGGAGAAAACCGTATTTAAGCACATTAATTATATGGCAAAACAAGCAGCAATAGAACAAGATGGTATCATCGTAGAAGCGTTGTCAAACGCCATGTTCCGTGTCGAACTCGAGAACGGACATGAAATAACAGCTCACATCTCGGGTAAGATGCGCATGCACTACATCCGCATACTCCCCGGCGACAAGGTGCGAGTAGAAATGTCACCCTACGACCTTACCAAAGGAAGAATTGCTTTTAGATATAAATAAAAAATACATAACGACATGAAAGTAAGAGCATCTATCAAAAAGCGCACAGCCGACAGCAAAATCGTACGTCGCAAAGGTCGCTTATATGTAATTAACAAGAAAAATCCCAAATATAAACAACGTCAGGGATAATTTTATTATTTTTGCAAAATCAAAAAAAGTAATATAATATGGCAGTAAGAATTGTTGGTGTAGACTTGCCACAAAACAAGCAAGGCGAGATAGCCTTGACCTATATCTACGGTATAGGTCGTAGC
>JAGBHF010000068.1 GCA_017935645.1 Bacteroidaceae bacterium
ATGCAGCCACTCCCCCTATATTTTCCATGCGGAAAACACATGGGGAGAAAAGGTTACCATGCGTGTATTGTTATTAAGACATAAGAACATAAGGACATGTTTCTTTGTGTGTCGGGTGGTATATTTTTGCTCCTCTGCTCGTAGAGATAGGGGAGCTGTCACGTAAGTGACTGAGGGGTTAATTAACATCCCTACGTATGGTGCTATCCTCCAACCCCCTCGGCTTGTAGCCACTCCCCCTATATTTTCCGTGCGGAAAACACAGAGGGAGAAAAGATTACCGTGCGTGATATGAAAAATGCCCCAACAGAAATATTCTGTGGGGCAATGCTTGCTTTAAAAGGTATTTTCTTCACTACAGCACCACCTTGGCAGTTGCGTCGCTATTGAGGTGGGCTATATATACTCCTGCGGGGAGTGCTTACATTACTTTATGCACCTTGTTTGCCACGCGCACGATGTATGCTCCTTGAGGTATTTGCAAAGTTACACCAGCTTCGGTTACAATACCATGGTCTACAAGTCTGCCATCGACGGTGTATACATGGTATTCAACAGGGCGATGTGTTACACCCTCTGCTTCTATTACAAGATTGCTGTTTGACCAATAGGCACGGCTGTTTACCGTAGTCGGGTCGTTTACTACATCTATTACTGCATTGGGGAAATTTTCGGTCTCTATAAAGTTGGTAAAATACTTCCAGCCTTGGGCATTTTGATAACTATCCATTGTGCCGATAGGGATATATACCGGTATATCTTGTGGAACACCGATAAAAGCAACTGCATCCTCGCAGGTTGGAGGTGTTTGTGCGAGAGAATATATCTTATCCATGCCTGTACAATTCATAAACGCACCCTTACCTATATGTTGCAGTGTTGGTGGTAGGACAATCGAGTCGAGCGAATGACAGTTCATAAAACACTCTTCTCCTATCGTTTCCAACTGATACGGAAGGTCTATTGTAGTCAATGACTCGCATATAGCAAAAGCTTGCTTACCAAATGTTTTGATTGTCGAGGGCAAGGTTACCTTCTCCAACGAAACAGCCAAATATACAAAACCCTCTGGGAGTGTTGTTATTTCGCTCAAGACGGTAATATCCTTCAGATAACGACAGCAGCTAAAGGGATGCATTCCTATAGTAGTACAGGATGCCGGTACTGTGAAACTCTCTTGGAGTGAATAGAAGAAAGCATACATACCTATACTGTCTACAGCCTCGGGTATAATTACATCCTTGATTGTCGAGTAAGAAAATCCGTATATATCTATCGTTTCGATGGTAGAAGGTAATATAGCCTGCTCGGGTCCTTCAACCGACATAAAGCATGAATGTGGTATTTCTTTGACACCCTCGGGTATTGTTATGGTAGAGAGCCCTAATTGCGAGAAAGCAAATGACGCTATCCCCAATTCTTGCAAAGAAGACGGAATGTTGATTGTGTCTATAGCTACCATATATAGAGCCATTTTACCAAACCGTTCGATATTATCGGGTAATATCACACGGCGCACATAGGCTCTATAGCCATCATCTTTGCAAAAGGCCACGGATGGCAATTCGTTGTTTTCCAAGTTGGCATACTCAAGGTTGAGCACGTCGATACGTCCAAAACGTATACCATGGTATATCACTTCAAAGTCATCGGCGTTTATAGGACCTCGCACTACCAACGAGTCTATTTTGTCCCATCTATCGCTCAGAGCCTCCTTCAGTGTACCGGGTTCGGTCACTATGGCATGGAATCCGATATACTCACCGCGAACGGCGATAATACTGCTTAATAAAACTAACAGTAATGAAATGGCAAATCTTCTTTTCATATTTGTAGAGATTAAGATTAATAAATTCAGTTTTTATCAACCCAAGAGGTCGTTGAGACCTCTTGAGCTGAGGGTGGAGTAAAGCTAATTATAGAAAATATACCTAGATATACTGCTCCGTCGCTGATGGTAATGTCCATACTGTCGATATCGGCGGGGAACTCAACTTCGAGGCACTCATTATTATAATAACAAGTGATAAACAAGTCGCCTAATGTGCGAGGTGTTTGTGTGTCTACCACAGTTTTTTTGAGTTTGGTTGAACTTACGGGCTTAGCGTTGGATGTGTCGTCTGCATTAGCAGGTAAAAAAAACAGTAGTCATTACTATTGCTAATAAGATTTTTGCAATTTGTTTCATACAATAATTTTTTAGGTTTTCATACCAAAATTATATCTTATAAATGCAAAAATCAAAAATATTTACCTGTTTCTATCTGATTGACCAAAATGCAAGTAGTTGAAAATCAAGGTTGTATATTGGTGATTTAGAGAGAAAATCTGACCAAAGTCTAATATTTGTCTAACCAACTGAGTATTAGTGTGTTATAGGATGGTGTTGTGTAATTGATTGATTATAAGTATTTTAGGAGAAATATTTTAAATAGATGTCATTTTTGGGGTGATATGGGGTAGATATTTTTCTTTTGAGTTTGGATTTGCGACTATATACTATATCCATCTTTACTTGTAATATAAGTGCTATTGTTCGTGAGGATAATCCTATTACCAGAAAAAGGAAAAATAGATAGTCTTCTGATTTAAGGTTTGGAAACGAACATCTGAAGTCATGCATAATATTATCTTTGTGCTTATTGACCAAAGATTCAATCTTACGTATGATGTCGTCATTATTTCGAAATTTATTTATCGTGTTTACGATTCTGTCATACACGGTTGTGCTATTAGACTCAAAATAAATATTGCAAAGTTCGTCAAGAGCATGTATATGAGAAGATAGTAAGCTGTTTATTTCTTTCTGTAGAATCTCTGTTTTTCGATTTTCTACATGTAGTGTGTTTTGTAAATTTTGTATTTGTAGTAAATTTTGTTCAATTTCATAGCGGTTTAATTTTATACGATGACGTATTATAAGCAAGGATATGATGCTTATTGTAAGTATGGCAATAATGAGTATTATTCTTTCGTATAAGTGAGATTGTTTCTTCAGCCTATCCTCCATGCTTTTATAATCCTCGACTGATTTAAGAACACTTTGCGTAGTTATATTATCTAATATCTCATTTTGCATTAACACCACTTTTTGCAAATAATGTAGGGCTTCCTTTATATTTCCGCATTTTTCGTTATACAGATAGAGTCCCCACACCTCGGTAGAGTCTTTTTCATAGGCGATGTTGGCATATTTAAGTCCTTCCTTGAGTTGATCGGTCATAATATAAGAAGAACTTAACCGGCTGTACTGAGCTGCTCCAATTATATCTTTATCTAAATCCAGTTTTATTGCTTCGTTGTAGGTTGTTATTGCCTTGTTGTAATTGTTAATAGCCCAGTAAGTGCTTGCTAACTTTGTTAATGCCTCAATACACAATATTGTATCATTCTGTTCTTGTACTTGAGTCAATAATGCCTTGAAAAGCATTTCACTCTCGGTATAATTGTAATAGTTGAAATGTTTTATACCCAAATGGAGTAGACTATAATCGCGGTGTCTGTGATACTGTGTTAGAGAATACGCGTCATAACTTTTCTGCGCATACTCAACAGCACCTTCACCCCAATAAATATTATCGTATATATTGGAGATATTGTGGTAAATAAGTCCTAAGCGATAGTTATCATCTAACTCGACCGCCTCTTTCTCGGCCTTGAGGAGTGCGACGATGCTGCGGGCATAGTCACCGGCGTTGTAGAGGATGCGTCCGTGGTAGTAGTGCGATAGCATCTTGTAGTGGTGGTGGCGCGAGTGGGTGTAGTAGTCGACGGCGATGCTGATGAGTGAGTCGTTGGTGATGTCGATGTAGTTCTTGTCCAATGCTTGTGTGTGCAGGAGGGCGTATCGGGCATTGTCGGCACGAACGAGCCGATGCGAATCGACGCTATCGAGCAGGGCGAGAGCCGTCTCGGGTAGCGAGTCCATCACCGCCTCGGCGCGGTCTATCAGCTCGACCTGTCGCGGGTCGCTGTGGCAACCTACGAGTAGCAGTGCAAGGGCAAGTATGATGTGTAGTGTGTGTCGCATGGGGTGCAATTATGATTGTACAAATGTAATAAATTGCACAGACATGAGCAAGTGTGGAGGGGTGTGAAGCTATGCTATTTTGTTTAGTACTATGCGGAATGTTGTGCCTTGTCCTATTTCCGATTCTTTTACGAAGATGTGACCTTTGTGATACTCTTCAATGATGCGCTTGGCGAGTGTAAGTCCCAAGCCCCAGCCTCGCTTCTTGGTGGTGTATCCGGGCTTGAATATTGTCTCGAACTCCTTGCGGGCTATGCCTTTTCCTGTATCGCTTACATCAATATATATGTGTTTGTTGTCCGATGTGAGTGTAACGTTTATTTCGCCTTTGCCTTCCATGGCGTCTACGGCATTTTTGCACAGGTTTTCTACGACCCATTCTATAAGGGCGCGGCAGGCCATTGTGCCTTCGGCGTCTTGTGGCAAGTGTAGGTTGAGTTTGACGCGGTTCGATATGCGTGTGCTCATGTAGTTGCAGGTTTCGTCGAGCAGCTCGTTAATGTATATAAGCTCTTTGTCGGGAATGGAGCCTATCTTCGAGAAGCGTTCGGCGATGGTAGAGAGTCGCTTTACGTCCTTGTCCATGTCGTTGACGATAGCGGGGTCGACGTTCTCGTTTATCTTTAGCAACTCGACCCAAGCCATGAGTGACGAGATGGGTGTGCCCAATTGGTGGGCTGTCTCCTTCGATAGTCCTACCCACACTTTGTTTTGTTCGGCGCGTTTAACGCTTACAAGGCCTATGTAGGCAATGAGGGCAAAGAGTGTCATTACCAACAATTGTATGTAGGGGTAGTATGATAGTTGCTTGAGAAGTACCGAGTCCTCGTAGTATAGGGTTTGTTTTTCGCCATTGCCAAGGTCGATGTCAATAGCCGAGCCGTTGCGTTGCATGTCCTCAAGTTTGTGGGCGAGGTAGCGTGCAGTATCGGTGTTGTTTATGGTGATGTTGGAGTATTGTACAATCTCGTTGTTGTCGGCTACAATAACGGGAATGGTGGTATTGCTCTGTATGATGGTGAGGATGAGGTCGAAGTTGCTATGGCTCTCGCCCGAAGCAAGTTCGCTTGTAGCAGCTGCCCATATCTCCATTTTGTTGCGCTCCTCGAGTTCGAGTTTCTTGACCAAGTTGTTGGATATAATCAGTGAGCTGCCTACGAGAATAATGGCAACTGCAAAAAATATGTATTTGCCTATGCGGCTGTTGAAATAAAAGAAGTGCATATCGCTTGTATTAGGTTGAGTGATATGTAATACAAACGTTGTATGTGGCCGATTTATTGTGTGTTGGGTGAGGCTTGGCGAGGATGTATAAAAAATCAGCCTTGCACGATGGGTGCAAGGCTGATGATATTGTTTGTTGTAACGGATTAGCCGTTTACTGAGTGCATGTGAGCGATAAGGTCGAGTACTTTGTTAGAGTAACCGATTTCGTTGTCGTACCAAGATACAACTTTTACGAAAGTATCGGTAAGAGCGATACCGGCCTTAGCGTCAAAGATAGAAGTGCGAGTGTCGCCGAGGAAGTCTGACGATACAACTGCGTCTTCAGTGTAGCCGAGGATGCCTTTCAATTCGCCTTCGGCAGCAGCCTTCATGGCAGCACATATTTGCTCGTAAGTAGCGGGCTTAGCGAGGTTAACAGTCAAGTCAACTACCGATACGTCGAGAGTGGGAACACGCATAGACATACCAGTGAGCGTGCCGTTGAGCTCGGGAATAACTTTACCTACAGCCTTAGC
>JAGBHF010000069.1 GCA_017935645.1 Bacteroidaceae bacterium
GATACAAGAGGTTAAGCACTCATACGAAGCCGAGAAACGCAAGCAATCGGAATATATCGACAAGATTTTGCGTTACTTCCCGTATGTGCAAAAACTGATGCCGATGATTAAATACCTCAGTGAGAAAATGGGTTTCAATGACAACCTCATTAAAGCATTATGCACTTTTAAGGAAATCCCCGTTAAAGGTAAACTCTATTCAACGATGTTTAACCAATCGTTTTCAGCCGATGGTGCGGTCTGCTCACTCAAAGAGGACAAAGAGGGAAGATTTGACCTTAGAATCGATGGAGTTTCGCATCACTCTTGGTTCAGACGCAAGAAAGATGAGTTTATGGAAGCATTAGGATTACCGACAAGCAGAAGACAAAATCGAGGGTTGAAATTATAAGTTATACCCATATATTACTAATACTTAAATACTTGCATTATTACCAAAGCCAAAAAAGTTCTTGTTTTACTGCTCGCATTTGTCGATTTTTTAGTAATTTTGCTACTATGGCAGAACTACGAAGGTTCTTGCTCCACTTAAAATTTTATTATATGTCTAAGACATTTGAAGACCAGGCACTAAAAGCAAAAGTGCTGGCAGAGGGTATGAAAGTAAACCTTAATGAACTCGCTGTAAGAGGTGTTAAGGAGGATGTTCTCGATTCGTTGATTGCAGCGAGTGAAGAGGTAATCAAAATGAGTCAAGAAGTTGACAGACTTCGAATGGAGGCTTCGGAGAAGTTGCACGAGGCAAATGTAGCCCTAAGTGATGTGAAAGAGAGGTATAATGAGTTGCGAATGATTATCAAGAACAACTATCCATTAGAGCAATGGCATAGGTTTGGTTTAATGGATAAGCGTTGAATCTATCAAAACTCATTCTATGTACAATCCCTCGTCAGATTTCGACGAGGGATTTTTTCAATAGCCATCTGTTATGATTTGGGGAGAGTCTTGTTTAGCAGCACGCAGCCGATAACGGCAGATATGACCGAGCCTAAAAGTACGCCTAATTTCGCCTGGTCGAGCAGAGCCAAGCCATCTGCTCCCAATCCTACATACGAAAGGTCGGCGATGAACATAGATACCGTAAAACCAATACCGCACACTACGCAAACACTCGCAAAAGTTCTCCACGAAGAGCCAACAGGGAGTGACACAATGCCAAGTTTAACTGCAATCCACGAGAAAGAGAATACACCCAAGAATTTACCGACTACCAAACCAAGCATTACAGCCAGACCCACTCCCGACAATACACTGTCCATACTCATAGTTGAAAGGTCGATACCTGCGTTTGCAAAAGCAAATAGCGGAATTACTATGTAGTTGATTGGTGTATGCAGATTATCTTCAAGGTCTTGCAGAGGGCTAATCATCTTGTCGGCAGCCGATTCTATACTTTTAAGCGTATGTATTTGGTCATTTGTAAGCACTACCGTTTTATGCAGATTGCCAAAATCAACAATGGGAATTTTGCTCACGTTCTCTCGGATTCGCTCCAAGTAGTGCCCTGTACCCTTAACGAGCGTAGCAGGAACGCAGAATGCCACAATAACGCCCGCTATGGTAGAGTGAATGCCCGAATTGAGCATAAAGTACCACAGAATAAGACCCACAGAGATATAGAACCCCTTGCGACGCACATTGGCGATATTGCCTATAACCATAATTGCTACACACATTGCCGACAAGCCGAGATAGAACGTATTGATATTTGCGGAGTAGAAAAGAGCTATGACGATAATGCCTCCCAAATCATCGGCTACGGCAAGAGCCGCTAAAAACATCTTCAACCCAACGGGTACTCTCGATTTGAACACAGCCAAAATACCGAGCGAGAAAGCAATATCGGTAGCCATAGGAATAGCCAGACCTCGCTGCATTGCTACATCCGCAGGGCATACGAGGTAAAAAATCGCAATGGGGATAAGCATCCCGCCGCAAGCTCCGATAATCGGGAGCAGAGCCTTATCCATTGATGACAATTCTCCGACCTTTATTTCCCGTTTGATTTCAAGACCAACCGACAAGAAGAAAATTGCCATTAGGAAGTCATTTATCATCTGTCCGAGGGTGATTGCGTGCCCCGAGTGAGAGAAAAAGTTAAACTCTCCGATAGATAGGCTCATCGGCAGTTGCCAGAGCGAGAAATACCACTCCTTGACGTAGGATGTATTAGCGCAAACAAGTGCAAGTATGGTAAAGAAGATAAGCACCACACTTGAATTGATGTGGCTCTTTAATTTGCTTAAAGAACTGTAATTCATATGTTTTTAATTCAATCAAGATTGTAAAACTCTATTACGCCTGCGTAACCGCAAACGCAATCTTATGTCGTGGCGTATAAACTTATGAATGGCTCGATAAGTAGGCTCAATCACTCTCATTGGTCGAACGCCACTATATCGCAACATAAGTCCGATTAGGCATACAATCGCTACGAATAGCAACCAACCGTAAATCTCCTTCATCGATTCAAGTAGTGACTGCACTTGTACCATGCCATACAACTCTCCAAATTGAGTGTGTGAAGTGGAGAGTTCTACGCTGTCCATTCTTTCGCCAAGCAACATCGAGTTGCGAGTCATTACAACCTTCAATGCTCGACCTACAATGGCATTGCCAATAGGTGCAGCCAATGCTGCACTGAACATATTTTGGAATGACAAGCCGTGCAGGAATGTATATGGGAAAGGCAGTCGTGCATTTGCCGTTAGCATCATCACAGCCACCATCACATATCCCGCCGAGCGAACAAATACGGGCAGGTAGAGTGCCTCTTTGGGAATATTGTAATCTATGCGGAAATAGAAGTACGCCAAGTAAACGGCAAAGCACGAAAAGGCAATGACCAACATACGCTGATAGCTCCACTTGCGGCGTGCGAAGGTCTGCCAAGTGAAAAGAATACCTATTACTACACCGAGGATTGACACCCAGTTAAGCGTCAGGGTATTCAAGTGGTCGTATCCCAAAACACCCTCCATCAATGCGTGCTCGAAGATGTGCGTTGGGGCAAGTAGTAAATCCATAACGAGGATTACTGCCACGCAGGTCAGCACCAACGGAAACTTGAAGATGTTAAAACCTATATAGGGGTGGCGCAAATAAGTTGAACGCCACCAATTCATACCAAAAGTTACTACCGCCAATATTGTTGCGAACCAGATGTGTTCCGACTGCCACCAATCGTAGTGCTCGCCATATACGCAAACGAAAAGTATCGACAATGCCGTAGCACCCCACAGCAACAGACCCACCCAGTCAATGCCCAATAGCGGCAGGCGTGGCATAATGGAGATACCCTTGTAACATATAATCACAATGAGATACATCATCAGTAATGCTCCGATAATAAGCCAATACATATAGTGCCACGAAGCCCACACCGATAGAGAGAGGGCGGCAATGCCCGTAAGTTGGATTGTGCCGTTTACCATTAGGTAGATGTAACAAAACCATATCGACATATCTCTTTTGGGAGTAATCCATAACTGAATGGTGGAGTTGCACTCGTATATTGCCCACATACGGAAGAATCCCGACACAAGACATACTCCCACCAATAGAGGTACGCTGCTTGTGTGCATACATATCAAGTTGGCGACGATGAGTACCGAGATACAACTACCGAGGGCTGTCTTTGGTCTTACAGCCCACTTCAAGCGGAACATAATGGCGAAGAATAGTGCCATACCCACCAACGAGGCATAGCCCGCCATCATAATGTCCTCCTGCAAAAGTTGGGTTGAGCCAACCATATCACTCACGGCAGCAAGATAGACTCCTCCCGTGCAGTTGAATACTATGATGAAGAGTATCAGCAGCCACGGTTTTGCCTTTTCGGGGATAAAGCGTATCTGCGGAATCGAAAACGGTTGATTCGGATCGTGATGATGCCCCATTAGTACAACACTTTACATTCTACATTCATACCAGCACTCACTCGCTCCATCGCCTCTGCATCGTTATCCTCTACAAAGTCGATACGAATAGGAATACGCTGCTCGATTTTTACGAAATTGCCCGAAGAGTTATCCTGAGGCATAAGCGAAAAGCTTGCTCCTGTAGCACGAGAAATCGAGCGTACAACGCCCTTGAATTTATGGTTAGGGACTGCATCAACTTCAATCTCCACCTCGCAGCCCTCGGTTATGTTTGCAGTCTGCGTCTCCTTATAGTTGGCAACAATCCACTTCTCCTCCGAATCGACAATATCGACAAGCGTTTGCCCGGGTTGAATGAGCTGTCCCTGCTGAATCTCCTTGCGACCCGTGTAGCCATCGCAGGGTGCGAGCACAACGGTATATGAAAGATTCAAACGAGCCAACTCCAATGCAGCCTCTGCCAACTTTATACCCGCCTCATTCTGTCCCAAGCGGGTATTCTGCTCACGACTCACCGACTGAACGCTCTCCTTTTGGCGTTTAAGCATATCGTAACGAGCCTTCGCCGCCAAATATGCGGTATTCATATCGTCGTATTGTTGGCGGGTAACGGCATTCTGCTCATAGAGCGTGCTGAATCGCTTGTAGTTGCGTTCGGCATTTTCAAAGACGATACGAGCCTCCTCGATACTTGCGTCAGTTACCGATAGATTGGTCGCAGTCGTTGAAATCACATTGTGCATAGCATCCTTGCCTGTTTGGGCATTGGCAAGATTCGCCTCCGCCTGCGCCACCATATAACGATACTCCGCATCTTCGATAATTACAAGCGTGTCGCCCTTCTGCACCTTCTGATACTCGTCAAAACGCACCTCCTTGATATATCCCTGCACTCGTGAGTTTACGGGTACGATGAGTTGCTTTACCTGTGCATTCTCGGTAAACTCTACATTGCCCAAGTGAATAAACTTCTCGCAAACCCAAGCGATTGCACCGAGCAAAAGGATGCAAGCAAAAATATTGTAAATCAGTTTTTTAGTCTTTCTTGTCATAATATTATTGTTTTATAAATTACCAGATGTATTTTTAAGTTTATAATAGTTGAATATCACATTGATACGGGCATTTACCAACTTTAATTCCGCATCAAGCAGTTGTGTTGAAGCATCAAGCATATCGGTTACAAGAGCGATGTCGTTGCGATAGCGATTTTCGATTACTTGGTAATTCTCGTTAGCAAGTTGTACACTCTTTTCCAATGTGGCTACCTCATCGTATGCCTCCATATATCTCACATAGTCTGATTGAATAGTAAGAGATGTCTGTTCCACGACCTCATCTTGACGACGACGGCTCAACATTGTACTATATTGCGCCTGTCTGATGCTCTTGTTTGCCTTGTAAAGAGAGTGGATAGGGAACGATACGCCAACTCCAATATACCAATAGTTGAAATTCTTATTTATCACGGGCACCTCAATGGTTATTGGACCATCAAAGTGATTAGCGGCAAATAGAGCCACCGTCGGACGGCGTTCTGCACGAGCTAACATCTCTGCTCTTTCGCCTATCTCAACTGCCAATGCAGACTGTTTAACAGTGTGGGCATTACTCTCAGCCATCTGCTGCCAATATGCAACACCCTCCATTGGTAGTATTTTTGCAAGCATTGTGGTATCAGGTTCGATTTGGGTATCGGCAGGCAAGCCAAGTATCGTAACCAAATCATAATTGAGAATTTCTACCGAGTTCTCAACTCTTCTTCTTGCGAGTTCAAAGTTCTTGAGTTGCAACTCGTAGCGAGTAACATCGTTTTGAAGAGCCACACCAGCCTTGTTGCGAGCTTTCGTGTCCTCAATGACGATGCGGGTCAGTTCAATACTCTTATCGTAAACCTTTAATGCATTGTGTAGTTTGTATAGGTCAAGATAGAATCCCGTAAGCATAAAACGGATGCGTGAGCGTGCAGCTTCACGGTTTACGCCCGCCATCTCCTCTTTAAGTTTAGCCATAGCAACACCATTTGTTACAGCACCTCCGGCATAGATGAGCTGGGTCGCTTCGATGGCAAAATTATTCCCGAAATGGGGCATTGGAACACCCTGTCCATTCTTAAACTCTCGATCTAAAAGATAACCATTGCCGAGATAACTCGCCGACAGAGATAGATCAATATCGGGCAGATAGCCGTTTTTAGCCACCTTGACCCCCTGCTGTGCCTCAATGACCGCAGCATCCTCCGCTTTTATTGTTTTGCTATTTTCGTCTGCCAGAGCAAACATCTGCTCTAAGGTCAGTACATAAGAATTTTGGGCATAGCTACCCTCAGCCCATAATGATGTACACAACACCATTATGAGCAAACGTACTTTGCTCATACAATATTTATATTTTAATAGTGATTTACAAGAGAATTACATTACCTTCAGTCCTCCCAATTCGTACTGATATTGTGATGATACGGAATGTAGATATATGAAGCCGAAATGTAGTAATGTAAATATATATTTGTTCTCATATTGATGAAGAACTTTGTGCTCTTCGGGCTGCAAAGGTACAAAAAATAACGCAAAGTTGTAAGGCTGCGATTTCGATATTTTTTTATAAGAGTGTATGATATGGCTGAATATAAGCGCTTTAATAGTCTTAATGAATAAGTTTAGTTTACACCATTGGCTATATACCCAAAACGGACTAAACCTATTTTTGCTTAGGTAGCACTCAAGAAAGATGCTGACGAAAAGAGAAAGACACTCATTCTTCTTTTTTCGCCAGCATTTATCTTAAAAATTCAAAAAATGCACCCAACCTCTATTTTTGGGTGTAAAAAAGGGTGTAAATCTCGTAACTACTTGATTTACACCCTTTGTTGCGGAGAGAGAGGGATTCGAACCCCCGGAGGTGTTACCCTCAACGGTTTTCAAGACCGCCGCAATCGACCACTCTGCCATCTCTCCTTTTGATTGACACGTTGCCGTGTTTCTCAAAAGCGATGCAAAGATATGGGCTATTTTCGGATTGTCCAAATATTTTTGCGACTTTTTTAAAAATATTTTTCGTTGTGTTTGTAATAGGCTGGGATGTAGTGTGTTGTATATTCTCTTGTGAAATATCCTCGCAAATAGTAATGCCGGTAATATATCTCTTGACGAGTGCTATCCTTTCACTTGGTAACTATTACACTTGTCGCGTGTTCATTCATGTTGATATAAACGAAAGCGGTGCGCCGTTGGGGCGCACCGCTCATTGAGATTATGTGATTTATTTCTTATTTGTTGATAAGAACTTTCACACCGTTGATGATGTAAATGCCGTTGTTGAGACGGTTGAGGTCAGAAGCCTTCTTAGTTTGCATTACACGGAAACCATTGAGGTCGTATACTACATAACCAAATTCGGGATCAGCCTCTACACCATTGATACCGCCCAAGCCAGATACTTCGATCTTGATGCGGAACTCTTGTGAGTTAGATACTTGGTAGTTGGGATAGTCATATACACTACCGGCTTCGATTACAAGATATACTACTGATTCCTCAGTGATGGGAGTATTCAAGATGAAGCGTGCACATTGGTCGGGGAGTGCATTGCCGTCGGCGTCAGAGAGGTCCATCGTTGTAGTACTTAATACTTTACCATCCTCGGCTACAACATTAGGTGTGTAGAGTACAGCAGCACCTGTGTTGAATTCAACTGTGATTTCAGTCAATTCTTCAACTGTAGAGTTTGCTGAAGGAGTAGAGCCTACAACTGTTACATCATCTACACTTGAACCACCAATGAAGAGCTCGATGTTGATATCTTTCTCCATCATTGTCATCCAGTCGTAGCAGTCGATGATAGTCATAGCAGGAACTACGAAGATGTAAGCGTTAGCCTCAGTTACCTTGCTGTCCAAGTAGAATGTAAGTGAAGTAGCACCGGTTTCTTCGTCACCATCATTGTAAGTGGCACCCTTAACATTAGCGATAACTTTACCGTTCTTGTCTTGGAGAGTTGCTTTCTCGAAGTAGTCATCATATACAACGGGTTTGTTGAATACGATAGTGATAATCTCGACAGAGTGAACTGTAGCGCCTGATTCGGGATCAGAAGATACCATTACGGGAGCGCCTGTTGCGGGAGCATCTACAGTGAATGTAAGAGTTTGCTCCTTGCTCTTAATAGTTTCAGTATCGAAGTCTACCATGTCACCTTCGGGGATGATGAGGTTGTAAATACCATTCTCGGTGATGGGGGTATTGAGTACATAGCGTACTTGGTTACCGGCAAGACCTGCCCATACCAAGCGGAGTGTACTTACGTTGATACCGTGAACATTCTCGATGTAAGCCTCGATTTGGTCGTCGCCGTTGGGAGTAGTGATAGCCATGCTCCAGTCAACTACGATTGATTCGAGTTTGTTTACAGTTGCACCGTTGGCGGGGTCAGAGCCAGTAACTGTGAGTTCGCGAGTCTCTTGAGCACCTGTTACAGTGTAGTTCAATGTAAATGCTTTGTTGATATCGTTGCCAAATTTCACAACGTTCTTGGGAACGCTGATAGAGTAGCTACCGGCAACGTCGTAAGCTGTAGCACCACCTGTGTAAGTGGGATCAACATAGAGTACGAGTTGGTTGGCAGCAGTACCGGCGCGGAACATTATGTAACCGGCGGGCATTGAAGCACCTGTCAATTCGTCAGTGAGGTATACCATAGGTATGTTGGCACCTGTTATAAAGTCGGGCTCGGCAACAGTTACTTCGGTATAATCGGTGAATGTTACAACAACCTCTTGGATCTTCTCGATAGAGCTGTTGTTGGCGGGATCGGCTGTAAATGCAGCATCGATTTCAACGGGAGCGGGAGCACCTTCGATAGTGAAGTTCAATACATACTCTTCAGTGCTTGCTTCATTGCCGTTGAATACGATTTGACCGGCGGGGATAGCAATGCGATATTCGCCCGAACGAGAGAAGGGTGACATGAAGTCGTCGCTATAGCAACCGGGATCTACACTATAAGTAATAGTAGCACCATTGGCCTCTACGTCCAAGTAACCGGCTGTACAGTTGTTTTCTACTTGTTGCCACATGCCGTCGGCGTTCTTCTCGTAGAAGAATGTGTTGGTGTAGCTACCTTTAGCCTTGGCACTCTCAACGCCTGTGAAAGTAATATCTACGCTTGAGAAGCTGGGAAGAACAGCACCCTCAGCGATGCTCCATGTAGCTGTGATACCGGGAGCGGGAGCTTTCACTTTAAAGTTGATGATAGTCTTAGTAGACCATTCGCTGTTGTCGTCTGTTACAAATGCATCAGCAGGAATTTGTACATAGTATTCACCATCAGTAGTTACAGGTGTTTCGGCGTAGTAGCGAACTTTGGTAAACAAGGGCACTGAACCGAAAAGACCTGCATGTGAACCTACATTGTCAAGAATTTCTTTCTTGAGGGTAGCAACCTTTGTACCGTCTGCGCTGTAGAGAGAAGCAGCTTTGTCTTGGTCGTATACGGGCTTATTGAATTCAACAATGATTTCGCTGAATGACTCAACCTCTTCACCTTCGGCGGGAGTTGAGCTCTTAACAGCAAGTGCTGCGGGAGCAACATCCTTCAATGTGAAGTTGATAGTAGTCTTAGCGGGCAAGTAAACAGATGTTACGGGGTCGTAGATTTCCCAACCGTAGTTGCCAAGGATTACTTTGTAAGCACCTTCGGCAGTTACAGGCTCTTCGGTATAGAAGCGAACTTGTTTGCTTCCGTAGTAAGTAGTTGTGTAACCGTAGCTGGTTATTTCAATCTTAGTAGAGTCAACCAATTGAACCTTCAATTGAGTTTCGTTGCCTGCGGGGTCTACCAATGTATACTTAGTAGAAGATGTAGGCTCGTCTACAACAGTAACTTTGTTAAATTCTACGATCAACTCGCTGAAAGAGTTTACCTCAGCACCTTCGGCGGGAGTAGAAGATACGATAGTGAGCGGGAATACGAGGTTGTACTCTTTGCTGATAGCGGGGCTGAATGCCTCTTCTTCACCGATAACGAAGTACTCGGCTGCTACAACGAGTGTGTAAGCACCCTCAACGTCGATAGCTTTCTCGGGAACGAATGAGATAGAAGTTGCAGTAGTGTTGGCGGCAACCAAGTTTACTTTCACCTCTGTCTCGCCATCTTTGCGGCTCAAGTAGGGAGCGTCACCCTCAAAGAGAGCGTCAACAGCAAGACCCAATGCGTTGCTGAATGTGATAGTATCAAGAGCTGATACATTGGCATCGTTGGCGGGAGTGATGTCTATCTCATAGGGGTTCTTGATAGTGAACTTGAAAGACTTGTCGGCTGCGGGGAAAGGCATATCGAATGTGCCGGGGCCTGCAACGAGAGCGTCTTTCTTGAGGTTGAATGTCCAGTCACCTGTGGGAAGAGCCTCTTCAAATACAAACTTGATAGTGTTGGCATCAACAGTCTCTACGGTAAATGCATATTTGTCGTATGTCTTGTTGTAGCGCATGTAGTTGCTTGTGCTGTTGATGTTAGAGCCTGTAGCAAGACCATCGGCACTGTAGAATACTACCTCTGTGATGTTCTTGGTGATAGTAGTACCGTCGAGGTCGGGAGTTATTGTAACCTCGGGAGTAGCTATCTTGGCAAGCATAGGCATAACGCCTTGTGCATCGGCATAGCAACCGTAAGTTTTGTATTGTTCGCTGTATTGAATGTATTTTTGTTTGTCAACGTTCAATATCTTGGCAGTGCTGTCGGCATTTACAGTTACAGTCCATACACCACCTTCGGTGGGAACGGTCTCAGAGATGTTGTAGCTGTTGTAATTGCCCTTCATGTAGAAGTAGCGACCCTTGCTATCCTTGATATAGTAACCACCGTCGGTAGCCTCAAAAGTCCACTCGAAGAAGTTGAATGCTTGGGCTACACCGTTGTTGTTGGCAACTTGTACTGCGGGGAGATAACCATAAGTCTTGCTTGCATCGGTAAAGGTGTGAGCAATGTTGGTGGGAGTAATCATCAAGTAGTTGCCGGCCTCTACTGTAGTAGCAACACGATAGTAGTCGAGCGAAGCACCGTAGTGAGCATATACATCTTGAGAGTATACATCGCTGAACTCACCAACAGCGTTCATGGCGCGAACAGAGATTGTAAGGATGCTGTCGGCCTTAGCTTGGCTCAATGTGATGTTACGAGTCTTGGCTTTACTTGCGTTGTTATAGTTGTCGATAGTGGGTTCAGTACCATCGTAAGTAACAAGGTAAGTAACAGTGTTGTTGGCCCATTCGTCCGAAGCCCATTCAACTTTTACTGAAGAAGTACCTGCCAAGATAGGCGAGCTGATGAAGTTGAGCGAACCTGCCAACTTGTCGGCCTTGAGAGAGAAGTTGATTGAAGTCTCGGGGAGAACGATGCTGGCATCGGCAGTCTTGTAAGTGTTGGCGGGAAGTACAAGAGTGTAGTTGCCTGCAGCGAGAGTCTCAGAGTACTCAAGAGCTACTGTGTTGCCTGTGGCTGTAGCAAAGCAAGTACCCATTGTTTCGCCTGCAGCATTCTTGATAACGGTTTGACCGCCACCTGTCAATGCGCTAGCAACTTGTACGTCTTTGTTGAAAGTAAGGTTCACACCCTTGAAAGTGTTGGTGGCATCGCCATTAATGCTGTATTGAGAAACAGCAAGAATAGCTTCGTCGGCCGAAACATAAGAAACAACAACCGAAGCATAGCGGCTTGTTGTAGCTTGTGACGGGTCGAACTTGTTGCGACAAGCGGTGAGAACTACAGTTTGTGCATAACCATCCCAGTAAGCAGCAACGTTGTTGCCTTGGCTTGTGATATTACCTTGATCGGCAATAAGAGTACTGAAATAGTTGTAAGTTGTACCGGGGTTCAATACGATACCGGTAATAACTTTACCTTCGGGAGCGGCGATAGTCACGGTGTTACCGTCTACTTCAGTTTTGCTGGTAGACGAACCGTTAAGACGGATATTACCCTCTTTGTTGTAGGTAATACCAGAGCTACCATTACCTTTTCCGAAAGTCATTGTGAAGCCATCGACAACCAAGGGATCCAAATCTTGGATGTTAGAGACTGATGCTTCGGTACCAAAGAGGGTAGCAAAGTCAAAAGTCACTGTCGATTCTTCTGCATAGCCTGCTATAGCAACGGCTACGACACTCAGAATTGATAGTAAGAATTTTTTCATAATAAAAATTATTTAGTTAATAAAAAAGAAGTGTTTCTTTCTTTTAGTTAGTAGATAGCAGTTCTTTGGTTAATTATTTAAGGTTAAAGTATGGTGCTTCAACATGGTTTATCGTGCAAATATAAAAATAATTTTTTGTATAATATACATAACTAATCTAAAAAAAGCGCATTGTTGACTTGTGATGCATCTGATAAGCATCGGACAAGTACGAGACGGTTTTATAAAGCGAAACCGAGCAACCTCACGGTCACTCGGCTTCATAAAAAAACTATTCTTCTCCTATTATACTGCTATAACAGTATAGAGGTTGGTTATGTTCGTTGCTTAAGCAATTTTACCATTTGAAGCTCATGCGGAACTTGCAAGTAGCAGGAGGTGTAGCGGTGTAGAAGTCGCTGTAGTATACGTAGAACGCAATACTGCTACGAGTGTAGTCGTATTTGTACATCTCGCACCATAGCGATTCGTATGTACCATCACTGCTGCCGTAATAGTTCTCATAAGGCAACGGATAGAAAATCTCTTCGCCATCGAGCTTGCCTACCAGGCAACCCGATACTTCACCCATATTATCTACAACGTATCGCAACTCTTCGGGTGCATTATTCCCCTCAAAGAGATACATATAATATGAGTTAAGCTCATCGGCACCGTTTACCAATTGCCATTGATGCGATTCGATAGTAAAGTCATAGACTTTCCAATTAATACCTTCGCCGGGCTCTCCCGGAGGACCTGCAGGTCCCGGAGGGCCCATTGGACCAACACATGAGCTTAATGCCAAGGCTAATGTGAGTATCGATAGTAACTTTTTCATAAAATGGTATATTTAGTCGTTATATATATTTAAATGTAAAGTTAGGGATAATTGTTGATATAGTCAATAAGATTATAAATAATTCTTATAAAATTTTACTTACAGGGATGTTTATGCATTTGACTGATGATTTTTTGTTGGGTTTAAATGCCAATGGATGTGTGTGGTGTGAAAATATGTTAATAAGCGGTTCTTTTGTCTCATCCTGAGTGATAATGAAACAAAATATTTTGCACCTTTGCTCACCGTTATGAAACCCTTGTCCAGTGGTGTAATGGTAGCACTCCAGATTCTGGCTCTGTCAGTGAGGGTTCGAATCCTTCCTGGACAACTTTGATTGAATAGATAATATGCTTGTTGGTAGTGTGTTATCTATTCTTTTTGTTTGACTTAAATACTCTTGTAAAATGGATGCTATAATACATGATGAGGCGCAATGTCGCTTTGAAATTAAAGTTGATGGTTACACTGCTTATGTAAAGTATCGAATTGTTGACCATGCATTGGATATTATCAGCACTGTTGTGCCTCGCGAAATAGGGGGTCGAGGTATTGCTGCTCGCTTGGTCGAAGAGGCTTATCATTATGCCGATGCCTGTGGATACGAACGCAAGGCTACCTGTTCCTATGCTGTTGCGTGGCTCGCGCGCAAGTAATATTATAGAATAGTATAAAGAAAGCCGCAATGGGGTCATCACTCCATTGCGGCTTTCTTTATGTGGGTATCCTGCTAAGGATTATTGCTTGTTTTCCTTGATCCAATTGCGAGCGTTTACAAATGCTTCAATCCAAGGTGTTACCTCGTCGCTGAAACGACGCTCGGCAGGATAGTAGGCGCATTGTCAGGGGAAGATGGCTCGCTCCAAGTGGGGCATCATAGCCAAGTGACGACCATCGGCGCTGCAAATACCTGCAATACCCTCGGGCGAGCCGTTGGGGTTGGCGGGATATGCGTTATAGTTATAACGTGCTATTACATTGTAACGGTCGGTCGAGTAGGGGAGCTCAAACTTGCCTTCGCCGTGAGCAATCCATATACCCAACTTGCTACCTGAGAGCGAACGGAACATTACCGAATTGTTCTCGGGGATAGCCAAGCTGATGAAGTTGCTCTCGAACTTGTGCGAGTCGTTGTGACGCATGCGAGGTTTCTCGGCGTGGTCGGGTGTGAGCAAGCCAAGTTCTACCATCAATTGACAGCCGTTGCATATACCCAATGACAAGGTGTCGGGGCGTGCATAGAAACGTTCGAGGGTCTCACGAGCTTTGTCGTTGTAGCGGAATCCACCGGCCCAACCCTTAGCCGAGCCGAGTACGTCGCTGTTAGAGAATCCACCGCAATATACTATCATATTGACATCGTCGAGTGTCTCGCGACCGCTTGTAAGGTCGGTCATGTGTACGTCCTTGACATCGAAGCCTGCCAAGTAGAGTGAGTAGGCCATTTCGCGGTCACCGTTTACACCCTTCTCGCGGATGATAGCAGCGCGTATGCCTGTACGCTCACGACGGTCGGCGCTGATGCCATATTGCTCCATGCGACCGGTAAAGTCGGCGGGCATTTGTATCTCGAGGGGTTGCTCTTTGTAATTGAGGAAACGAGCACGTGCGCACTCTTCGCCACTTTGTTTGCGGTCGAGTAGGTAAGACGATGCGTACCATACGTCGCGCAAGTGGTCGATGAAGAATTGGTATTGTGCACCGCCCTTTTCAATCATGATGTGACGCTCGTCGCTGGGCTTACCTATGCGCAAGAAACCTACGCCGGCATTCTTGAGTATTTTCTCGAACTCTTCGGGGTTGGCTGTTTGTATTACCACACCGGGGTTCTCGGCAAAGAGTATCTTGATGAGGTCTTTTTCGGGGATTGCATCAAAGCTTACTTCCATACCGCCCTCAACATTAGCAAAGCACATTTCGAGCAATGTGGTGATGATACCACCGGCCGAGATGTCGTGGCCTGCCAAGATAAGATCGTGCTTGATGAGTTGTTGTACTGCACCGAATGCGTTGGCAAAATATTCGGTATCTTGTACGGTAGGACATTCGGCGCCTACACTACCCAATGATTGAGCAAATGCCGAGCCACCGAGTTTGAGGCTGTCGAACGAGAAGTCGATGTAGTAGATGGCACTGTCGGCTACGTTGCGCATCACGGGCGATATAACGCGACGAACATCACTAACTTCGGCTCCGGCTGAGATAATTACTGTACCGGGTGAGAATACTTTCTCTTTGCCATACTTTTGAGTCATTGAGAGCGAGTCTTTACCGGTGGGGATGTTGATGCCCAATGAGCAAGCAAAGTCGCTACATGCTTCAACGGCTTTGTACAAGCGAGCATCTTCGCCCTCGTTCTTGCAAGGCCACATCCAGTTGGCACTGAGTGATACACTGTCGAGACCCTCGGCCAAAGGAGCCCACACGATGTTGGTGAGTGCCTCGGCTACTGCCAATACCGAACCCGCAGCCGGGTCGATAAGGGCTGCTTGAGGTGCATGGCCTATTGAAGTAGCTATACCGGCACGGCCACGATAGTCGAGTGCTACTACACCACAGTCGCTCAAGGGGAGTTGTATCTCGCCTAGGCATTGTTGGCGTGCAATCTTACCTGTTACCGAACGGTCTACCTTGTTAGTGAGCCAGTCTTTGCAAGCTACTGCCTCAAGTTGTAATACTTGCTCAACATATTCGTCAAGGTTCTTTATATCGTAGTTGGCATCAATGTAGCTCTCTTCGACAGTCTTGTCGTGCATGTAAGTGCGAGGAGCCTTGCCAAACATATCTTCCATGTTGAGGTCGATGGGGCGTACACCGTCGGCTTGCTCAAATACGAAACGGTCGTCGCCGGTTGTTTCGCCTACTACATACATAGGCGCACGTTCACGCTCGGCAATGCGACGTACACGTTCGATGTCTTTCTCACCAATAATCATACCCATGCGCTCTTGGCTCTCGTTGCCTACAATCTCCTTAGCTGAGAGTGTGGGGTCGCCAACGGGCAGAGCCGACATGTCGATTTTACCACCGGTCTCTTCAACAAGCTCCGAGAGTGAGTTGAGGTGACCACCGGCACCATGGTCGTGGATAGAAATGATGGGGTTGTTGTCGCTCTCGGCAAGGGCGCGAATTACGTTCGATACGCGTTTTTGCATCTCGGGGTTGGCACGTTGTACGGCGTTTAGCTCAATAGCGTTGGCATATTGACCGGTCTCTACCGACGAAACAGCACCACCACCCATACCGATGCGGTAGTTGTCGCCACCCATTACCACAACCTTCTCGCCGGGAGTGGGTGTGCCCTTGAGGGCGTCACGCATTGTACCGAAACCTACACCACCGGCAAGCATGATAACCTTGTCGTAGGCATATTTCTTCTCATTCTCGGCGTGCTCGAATGTGAGCAATGAGCCACAGATGAGGGGTTGACCGAACTTGTTACCAAAGTCCGAAGCACCGTTCGAGGCTTTGATAAGAATCTCTTCGGGAGTTTGATACAACCACTTGCGGGCTGCCATGGCGCGCTCTTCCCATGTGCGACCGGCTTCGGTGCGAGGGTAAGAGGTCATGTATACAGCTGTACCTGCTATGGGAAGTGAGGCTTTACCACCACCCAAGCGGTCGCGTATCTCACCACCTGTTCCGGTAGCAGCACCATTGAAGGGCTCTACTGTTGTGGGGAAATTGTGTGTTTCGGCCTTGAGTGAAATGACGGTTTTTACATCACGCACCTCAAAGTAGTCTGATGTCTCGGGGTTGACGGGAGCAAATTGCTCTATAACAGGACCTTCAACAAATGCTACGTTGTCTTTGTAGGCCGATACAAGTTTATTGGGGTTGTATTCCGATGTTTTCTTGATAAGCTTAAAGAGCGAGCTCTCTTTTTCTACACCATCAATGATGAATACGCCATTGAAGATTTTGTGACGGCAGTGCTCCGAGTTTACTTGTGAGAAACCAAACACCTCGCTGTCGGTGAGGGGGCGACCCAAGCGAGCGCTCAACTCGCGCAAGTATGTAACCTCGTCGGTGCTGAGTGCAAGACCTTCGCTCTCGTTGTAGGCTTCGATGTCCTCGATGTGTACGATAGCGTCGGGTTGTTTATTAATCTCGAAGATGGTTGCATCAATGCCATTGTAAAGGCGTTGCAACATCTTGTCGAAACCGGCATTTTCTCCGGCTACGGGGTAGAACTCCTCAATGCGAGTAATACCGTTGATGCCCATGTTTTGGGTAATCTCTACGGCATTGGTACTCCATGGGGTAATCATCTCTTTGCGTGGACCTACAAACCAACCTGTGAGAGTGGTGTCGGGCAACTGCACTGCATTGTCAAAGAGCCATACCAACTTCTCGCTCTCTTCAGCCGAGAAGTTGTGGTCGCTCTCTACAACAATTACATTTTGTTGGGTAGTTTTAAAAAAAAGAACCATTATGTGTAGTGTTTAATAATTGACAATAGTACGGGCACGGTACGCGCCTGTATTGATGTGTGCAAAAATAGTGAAAATTACCTTTAAAAACAACTATTTTACAGTAGATTTTTACTTATGGCTTAAAGGCTTTTAAATAGAGTCTTTTAGATGACTTCTTGATGTGATTTCGATTGCTTCTTGTTGTTGCGCATGTATACCCATAGAGAGGCTGATGCGACAAAGAATGCTATCGTGTCGGATAGTGGCAGACTTGCCCACACACCGTTTATTCCGTATATGCTGGGTAGTATGAGCAGTGCCGGTATGAGGAAAATGAGTTGGCGCGAGAGTGATAGAAATATCGAAATCTTGGCTTAACCTATTGACTGGAAGAAGTTGGATATAACGATTTGTGCGCCAATGAAACAGAATGCGAGGCATGATATACGTAGTCCGTTTGAAGCCAACTCTATCAGGGTTGTATCGGTAGTAAAAAGGCGTACAACCTGTGTGGGTAGGAGTTGTGCCATGACAAAGCCCAATGAAGTGACTATAGTGCCGGCTATGATGCCATAGATGAGCGTGCGATTGACGCGTGCTATTTGACGTGCTCCGTAGTTGTAGCCGATAATGGGTTGCATACCTTGTGTTATGCCCATGGCGGTCATGGCAAAGAGCATAAGCACGCGGTTGGTAATACCGTATGCGCCTACAGCCAAGTCTCCACCATACTTGATAAATGAGCGGTTGATGATAATTACTACCAAGCAACTACAAGCATTCATCAGGAAAGGTGATAGACCTATCGAGAATATGCGTCCTACGATAGAGGCCTTGAGCTTATTGTGATTGTTATCGAAGTGTACATAGTTGTGTGTGTTGAAGAAGTGTAAAAGTACCCATATAAGACCTATCATCTGCGATACAAGTGTGGCAAGTGCCGCTCCGCGAATACCCCATTTGCATACAAAGATAAATATGGGAGCTATGATAATGTTGGCAACAACCGATATGATGGATGAGTACATGGCCTTGGTAGGATATCCGGTCGAGCGCATCACATTATTCAGTCCTATGAAAAGATAGGCAATGGGTGTGCCTATGAGTATGACTTGCATGAACTCACGAGCGTAGGGCAGTGTGCCTTCGCTGGCACCAAAGAAGAGTAGAATGGGGTCGAGGAATAGTAATGATAAGCCTCCGAAGCATATAGAACTGATAAGACACAGCCACACTACGTTGTGTAGGGTCTCGGTGGCTCGCACATTGTCACGCTGTCCTAAGAAGATTGAACTGATAGTAGCACCACCTATACCCACAAGGTTGCAGAAGGCTATGACAAGGTTCATCAATGGAAAGGTGACGGCCAAACCTGCAATGGCTGTAGCTCCTACGCCTTGACCTATAAATATACTGTCGATGATGTGATATAACGAACTCACTGTCATTGCAATAATGGCAGGTATAGAGTATTGTAAGAGTAGCTTGCCGATAGGGGCTGTACCCAATATTTGTGGCGATTGTTTGTCTGTCATATCTATCCAACAATTAATGGCGCAAATTTAGCTATTATTTTGCTACATTATGTCGGATATTAGGGCTTTTTTATTCTATGGGTTTCTCGTTGGGTAATGCCGATGCAATGCGGTTGTACGATTCTTTCATGAGTTGCTCTAAGTCGTATTTTCCGTTGGCGGGTGGAGTGATAGGTTGATGTATTGTGAGTGTTACTTTTCCGGGGTGTATGTTGATGCCATCTTTGGGCAACAAGTCGAAGGCTCCATCGATGGTAAGGGGTACAACGGGTAATGACAGCTCTTCTGCCAAGAGGAATGCTCCACGCTTGAAGTTCTGCATTCGACCGTTTTTACAGCGTGAGCCTTCGGGGAATACAACCATCGACATGCCGCCACGAAGTGTCTTTTCGGCCTTGTGCATAGTCTCGCGAATAGAGGCTTTCGACGAGCGGTCTACCATGATGTGACCGGCAAACTCGCACGCTGTGCCCACGAAAGGTATCTTCTTGAGTGACTTCTTCATCATCCACTTGAAGTTGTGTCCCAGATAGCCGTAGATGAGGAAGATGTCGAATGCTCCCTGATGGTTGGCTACAAATACGTATGATGTCTTGGAGTCGATGTTTTCATGACCTTTAACTTCGGTGCGTATGAGTAGAATGGCGCATACAAATCGTGCCCATATCATGGGTGGGTAGTATCCCCAAAAGTCTCTATTACCTATGGCAGCTCCGACAATGGTTATTATGCTTACTATTAATGTGATGACTATAATAATAGGAAAGGCGATAAGCCATTGATATAAAAGATAAAAAAATCGCATGGTTGTATGTTGATTGTGGTATTGTTGATGGATTGATTATTAGAATGTTATACCTATTCTTATCGATGCACCGTGCATGGCTTGCTGGGTGTATATTTCGAAAGGAATTATTTGCGTATAATTATACCCTACGATGGCGTGTAGCTTAAATCGACGATTTTGTAACAGGTTGAATCCGATGCCTGCCGATGCATATAGGCCGGTGTTATGTGTGTCGCTGTTCAATTCGTTGATAGACAAGCCCACCTTGACATCGGCAAAACATAGCGACCGACCCTCCTTAAAGTTGCAACGAAATATTGCATAGATAGGTATAAATGTGCGATTGTGTGCCAATGTGGGGTGAAAACCGATACCCATACCCAGGGTCTGTATCCAACCTTTGCGATAACCGCCATAAATATCGATGTCGAAGTGGCTGGTTTCTGTGCCTGAAAAGTCCATTGTAGCACCGGCTTCCACTCCGAAGGCAAAGGGTTTGGTGGGTGTGTTTATGGATTCTACCACAATGGCATTATTCGATGCAACATCGGTGCGACTCAGTCCGCTGGGGGCATTTTGTCGCAATTCTATATCATTGTCTTGTCCCAACGCCGGTTGAACAAATATGGTTAAGAGTAATGCGCATAGCGTTGATATATAACCTTTTATTGAAGCTGTGGTATTCATGCTTTCTTTAATAATTTAATGATTATTTTCAGCGAATATACTTATTAATTATAACATGGCAAAGAATTGTTAAGTTAAGTTTTGTGTAAATTGGCTTTTGGTATTTCTATACATAAGTTTATCCAATTTTTTTTTAAACAATTAAAGTGTAATATTGTTTATCTTGCCTCTCTTTTTGTAATTTTGCCTGCATTAATAACTATAGGTATTAGTTATATAATACGAAATGTGAAAATTAGATAGAGTAACTTGATGAATGAGCATATTATAACGGCAACATTTCCGGTGCTGAACATGGCTTGCGCTGCATGTTCGGCTGTTGTTGAACAGACTCTTAAGCAACAAAAAGGCGTAATAGATGCAACGGTAAATCTGGCTGCGGCACAAGCTACTGTGCAGTATGATGTGCGTGTTACCTCTCCGCGCAAGTTGGCTAAAGCTGTTAAATCGGCCGGATTTGTTTTGGTGGAGCCTTCGGACGATAATGCCGAAGTTGTTGCGGGATATCATAGGGATCGCGCTCGTCGTTGGCGTATCAGAACAATAGGTTCGATGATATTTTTTATACCATTAATGGTATTGTCAATGACTATGCCCAATATTGCCTATCTTCCTTATATATTGTGGGCATTGGCTACACCTATATTATTTGTGTTTGGTGTCGATTTTTACAAAGGTGCATGGCAACAAGCATTGCACGGTCGTGCCAATATGGATACGTTGGTGGCGGTGAGTACATCGGTGGCCTATCTCTTCAGTGTTTTCAATACGTTATTCCCCGATTTTTGGTTGCAACGTGGCTTGGAACCTCATGTTTACTTCGAGGCATCGGCCGGTATAATAGCCTTTGTGTCGATAGGAAAAATGCTTGAGGAGCGCGCCAAGGATAATACCACAACGGCCATAACGAAGCTGATGGGATTGCAACCGCAAGATGTTACCCGTATAGCCGACAATGGTGAGATGCAGGTAGTGCCTATTTCATCGGTTGTTGAGGGCGACTTGCTCATGGTGCGTGCAGGCGAGCGAATAGCTGTTGATGGTGTTGTGAGCAGTGGCGAATCGTATGTCGATGAGAGTATGCTCACTGGCGAGCACATGCCTGTGAGGAAGTATGAAGGTAGCTCGGTATATGCCGGTACACTCAATGGTAAGGGGGTGTTGTATTACAAGGTTTTAAAGACCGGCGATTCGACTCTTCTGTCGCAAATCATTCATTTCGTACAAGAGGCACAAGGTAGCAAAGCACCTGTGCAACGATTGGTCGATAAGGTGGCTTCGATTTTTGTTCCTGTTGTTTTTACTATTGCAGTGGTGGCCTTTGTAGTGTGGCTGTTGTTGGGAGGTGAGGATGCTTTCTCTCATGCTATATTGGCTTTTGTCACAATCTTGGTTATAGCCTGTCCTTGTGCTTTGGGTTTGGCTACACCTACAGCTATAACTGTGGGTATGGGACGCGCGGCACAACAAGGTATACTTATAAAAAGTGCCGAAGCGCTGGAAAATACTTGTCGGGTTACATCGGTGGTGTTGGATAAGACCGGTACTATTACACAAGGTAGTCCGGCAGTGGTGCATGCCCATTGGTGCGAAGAAACGCTAGCCAAACAAGTGTTATACGATATTGAGAGTCGCTCGGAGCATCCGTTGGCTCTGGCTGTTATTGCCATGCTCTATGGTAGAACCGCCGGTGAAATTACCCAATACGAGTCATTGCCCGGCTATGGTGTTACGGCTTGTATAGGTGCCGAAAGGTATTGTATAGGTAACGATGCTCTAATGACACTTCATGGTATAGCTTTGCCCAATGAACTTACCCGTATGGCTGAATCGTGGACTCGTGAGGCTTGTACTATCGTATGGGTGGCTGCTGTCGATAGGATATTGGCACTGTTAGCTATTGCCGACCCCCTCAAAGAGACTTCGGAACAAGCCATAAGGGCGTTGAAACAAGCCGGATTGAAGGTCTATATGCTCACCGGTGATAATCAAGCTACAGCCGAGTCGATAGCCCATAAAGTAGGTATAGAGAATGTTGTGGCTGGTGTATTGCCCGAGCAGAAGGCAATGTATGTAAAGAAGTTGCAACAAAATGGCGAGGTCGTGGCCATGATTGGTGATGGTATTAACGACTCAGCGGCATTGGCTCAGGCCGATGTGAGTATAGCCATGGGACATGGCAGTGATATTGCGATGGATGTGGCTGCAATGACAATCATCTCGGACGACTTAAATCGTATAGCGCAAGCTATACACCTTTCGCAACTGACCACAACTACAATACGACAAAATCTATTCTGGGCATTTATATACAATGTTATAGGTATACCCATTGCCGCGGGTGTGTTGTATCCGTGTTGTGGATTTCTGCTCAACCCCATGATAGCAAGTGCAGCAATGGCAATGAGCAGTGTATGTGTCGTGAGCAATAGTTTGCGGTTAAATAAGAAAAGATAATCAATATATAATAGTAGAATTATGAAGTGGAATGTAGTTCTTGATAAACTTACAGGTAAGCGTAATGATAATGCCAATGAGTGGCGTTATCGCACCAGTATCATGTGTAACGGTTGTATTGCCAAGGTAAAGCCTATCCTTGATAATGCCGAAGGTGTAGAGTCGTGGAGTGTCAATCTCGATACGCCCGAACGTATCCTCACGATAGTGCCCAATGGTATTGCCGAGGAGGAGTTGTTGGCTATGTTGCGAGGTGCCGGATTTACGATAGAACGCATCTAAGGCCTGCAGCCTGTTTGATGTTGGTATAGTATAGCAGAGGGTGATGTCATGGAAATGACATCACCCTCTGTTGTTGGTTTTGCTGGAATTGTTTCTTATTCAATATCTATGCGCGACACTTCATCGATACCGTCTATTGTGGCAATGTTTTCCATAGCTCTTTGTAATTCATCGACCGAGTGAACGGCAAAGTCGATGGTACAAGCGACTATGTGGTCGACTGTCTCGGTGCTCAACTCTTTCATCGAGAGGTGCAACTCGTCGGTAATGCTTACAATGAGGTCGCTCAGTAGGTGATAGCGGTCGACACCACGTACTCTGATGCGCACGGGGTATAGGAATTCGGGGTCTTCCTTAAAGTCTACCGGCACAATCGAGTCGCCATAGTGTGCTGCTTGGCGTATAGCTGTAGGACAATTACGTTTGTGCAAGGTTACTATGTCGTCGTGTTCTTTAAAGCCTATTACCTCTTCGCCCGGAATGGGGTGACAGTATTTGCAACGGTTGTATTCGAGTAATCGTCTGTTGGCAAAGTATATACGCAGGCTGCGTTTGGCTTTGTAGGTCGACACACAACTTAGCCAGTCGGGTTGAGGTAGTACGTTGTCGTTAGTACCTATTTCTATGACATCACCGCGACGCAAGGTGGTTTTTATCGAGGTTAATTTGCCGTTGATACGCGCGTATTGTGCATGCTCGCCTATGCGACTGTGTATTTCGAATGCAAAGTCGAGAGCTGTAGCGTTCTTAGGTAATACGATGCTCATGCCTTTGGGAGTGTATACCGTAATATCATCGTTGTAGAACGACGAGGTGATACCATCCATGTACTCAATCTCGTGAGTGTGGTGCTTGATGTCCTTGAGTACCGAGCGAAATTTCGACAGCCACGAATCGACGTTGGCCTCGGTGCGTTCTGCTGCACATCCAAGTCGCGAATTGCGCACCATGCGTTCCGACGATATATGTATTTCTTCCCAGGTGCCTTGTTCGCTCAACAATTTAACGTGAAAACTTTGGTAGCCATTCTCTTTGGGGGCGTTGATGTAGTTGGCTACGCTACCCGGAGCCTCTTTGAAGGTATCGGTCAGTGCCGAGTATATGCGCAGTGTTGTGTTCTTTTCGCTTTCAATGGTTTCGTTGGGGTAAATAATACGTATGTAATATTTGCCGTTGACGTGTTGAAAATCGCATCCTTTCGACTGCATCTTGCGCCAAATGCTATAAGGCTTGCGATAGCGAATTTCGGTGCGAACCTTTATGCCATGTAGAGCTAAAGTTTCATTAATCATTTCGATAAAATGTTGTATGTTGCCCTCAACTTTGAGACGCTCGGCATTGAGTAATTCTTCAAGATGTGCATATTGAAGTGGGCATCGATATTGGAATGATAGATTTTCGAGCTCGGTCTTGATATGGTACAATCCCAAACGATTGGCCAAAGGTGCATAAAAGTAGTCGGTTTCGCCCGCTATTTTCATTTGCTTGTCGGGGCGCATGCTGCTCAATGTGCGCATGTTGTGCAGGCGGTCGGCGAGCTTGATGAGGAGCGCGCGTATGTCGTATTGAACCGATGAGAGCATTTGCTGATAGTTGTCTATCTGCTTCGAGTGTTCATACTCTTCTTTCTTCTGTTTGGTAACAACGTTTACCAAGAAAGCCACACCGCTGCCAAATAGGAGGCGAATATCCTCAATAGTGTAGTCAGTGTCTTCGACCACATCGTGCAAGAATGCTGCAATGATTGCATCGGTGCTCAATTCCAACTCCTCGGCAATGATGCGCGCGACTGCTATAGGGTGGATGATGTAGGGTTCGCCACTTTTGCGTCTTTGTTTGCTGTGTGCTTCGCATGCAAAGTTGAATGCTTTGCCGATACGTTCCATGTCTTCATCGCTCATGCGAGGACGAATGTTGGCGAATAGTTCATTGATGTTTTCATCGATGATGGCTTGGTAGTCGTTTCCCATAGTATCCTATATAAACTTGGATATATTACCTTGAAAAAAATTCAGCGCGCAATTTAGTAAATTATATTATAAAATAGTACGGTTTAACCTCGATTTTTTCTGTTTTTTTGCAACTATGGTGTAAATATATAAAAAATAATCGCAATACACCCTGTTGTAGTGTGTTGCGATTATTCGGTAATGCTTGTATGATAGTTTACTTGCGCTTGATAACGATAAGGTGGTGTTCCGAAGGTGTTGCATAGAGAGTTACTCGGTTGTTGTCGAGGATGCGAAATGCATTGATGTTGTTGAGTAACTCCAGCATTTTATCTTCTACCTCCATAGCTGCGGGTGTACACATGCGACGAGTCGAGGCTACTCCGGTAAAACGAATACCATTATTGAGGGTTTTGTTGTCAAATTCTATTTCGCCGTTCATGATGTTGCAACCTGAGTTGCCTGAGAGTTTGCGAGCCTCTATGTCTATTATCATAGTAGGCTTCACTTCCAAACGTACTTTTTTACCATCCAATTCTACAACTTCCCAGTTCCCATTGAGTACTTCTCGCATCTGACGGCTTATGAGCGCAACACGTTGGTAGTTGCTGTCAAGCAATTCGATAACGATAGCGTTGCTGTTTTCTTCTATTGTGTTGTAGTGTCGTGTGTCGTTTACAGCTTGCATCACGTTGTTGTCGGTTACTTCAGGACGGCAAGCCATTGTGGTACTCATGCAGTTGGTAAACTCCATTGAGCAATTATCGCCCATAACCAATGTGCCGTTGAATGTGTTGCAACCGTTGTTTCCAAAGACACGATGCGATTGAGTGTCGAATATAATGCGTACGGGTTCGTCGACAACAACCTCCTTGCCAAGGGCTTGTGTAAAGAGCCATTCGCCACGAAGTTGTTCGATAGGCAGGGATTTCATGTGGATATGTGTTGTTTGTGTTGTTTGTGTTGTTGAGGGTTGGACACTTTCGACTGTGCGAGTTGTTTTGCAAGATGTTGTCAAGGCCATTATCATGAAACAGGCCCAGATGATGTGTTGATATTGTCTCATTTTTATTACGAATTATGTTATTGAGCGCGAAGGTAGCAAAAAAGTAGGTAATGTACACAATCTTTCATGGGGTTATAAAAGAGAAAAAAAGCAAAAAATAATAAACGTCTTGTATACTCTCGTTTTTATTGCTTACTTTTGCACTTAATATACCATACCTATGAAACGACTATTGTACATATTTCTTTTAATCTGTTGCACTATGGGCACACCGGTGTTGGGACAAATCAATACCGAGCGTGTCATGAGTATAGGTCGTAACGCGTTGCAGTTTGAAGATTATGTGCTATCCATCCAGTACTTCAATCAGGTAATAAAGTTTAAGCCTTATTGGGCCGACCCCTATTTTTATCGAGCTGTGGCAAAACTTAATCTCGACGACTATCGTGGCGCCGAGGAAGATGCTACCGAGTGTATATTGCGTAACCCATATTTCAATAATGTATTTTATCTGCGTGGCGTGGTAAGGCAAAATATGCTCAACTACGAGGGGGCAATAGCCGACTATAAAGAGGCGTTGGTGCACTCACCGTCCAATCGTGAGTTGCTCAACAACCTTGCTATTGCCTATGTGCAATCCGAACAATATGAAGCGGCCGATTCGGCTTATAATGAACTTGTTAAAGCCTATCCGTCGTATGCGCCTGCCTATGTTACACGCGGACAATTCTACTTGATGCAAGGCGATACGGTTGCTGCACGAGCCGACTATGACAAGGCGATAGAACTCAACAAAAACATGGCTGATGCCTATGTGTTGCGTGCCATGTTGAGTATCAAATGTGACGATGACTTGAAGTCGGCGTTGCGAGATATGGATGCTGCTGTGCGCTTGGAGCCTAAACGTGCCGACTATTATATCAATCGTGCCTTGGTGAAGTATTATTGTGACGACTTGCGTGGTGCAATGGCCGACTACGACTATGCGCAATTGCTCGACCCCTCGGGAGTGATGATCTATTACAATCGTGGTTTGTTGCGAGCACAAGTAGGCGAGCGCAACCGAGCCGTCGAAGACTTTACCGAAGTAATCAAGCGTGAACCTCACAACTATCTTGCTATCCTCAACCGTGCTATTCTGTACGATATGTTGGGCCGATATGACGAGGCTATTGCCGATTTTGATGCGGTGTTGGAGGTCTATCCCGAGTATGCCGAGGCGATGTTCTCGCGCTCTGAGGCCAAACGCAAAAATGGTGACATGCGTGGCGGTGAACGCGACTTTGAAATGGCTGTAAAGCTGCAAGAAGAGCAGAAGAAGAATCCTCAATTGGTGGCACAAGCCTCCGAGAAGGCTTCGGATAATATCAAGGCTCGTCAAGAGTCTGATAATAACATCAGTAAATACGACCGTCTTATGGTGGCTGATGAAGACATGGCGCAAGTCTTTGAGCCTAAATATGAGAGCAAAGTGCGCGGTCGAGTGCAAGACCGTAATGTAATGGTTTCGTTGCAACCCATCTTCTTGCTTAGCTACTATGAACGCCCCAATGAATTACGTCTTTCGAATGTATTCTCCGATGAGTTGGACCGTTTAAATGAGCAGCGTGCATTGGCACACCACTTGGTTATTACCAACGAAGAGGCGATGCTTGAGCCTGCTCAGATTACCGAGCATTTTGCATCGGCCATCGATTATGGTAAGGCTATTGAAGAGGGTAGGGGAAATGCCCTGCTCAATTATCTGGGGCGTTCGCTTGACTTGATGTTGCTGCAGGACTATGCCGAGGCTATGCAGGATGTTGAGGCGGTAATCAAGCTGAGTCCCAATTTTATGTTGGCCTATTTCCAGCGTGCTGCATTACGATATAAGAATCTCGAATATCAACGTGCCGAGGCTTCCTTGAACAATGAGTCGACAACTTCACGCACCGGAGTAGTATCGCCCACATTGCTCGATAATGTCCGCATACAGTATGAGCTGATATTACAAGACCTGACCCGCGCAATCGATTTGTCGCCACGTTTTGCTTATGCCTATTACAATCGGGCCAATATCTATTTTGCCCTTGAACGCACCGATGAAGCTATTGCCGACTACAATGAGGCATTGCGTCTGCAGCCCGATATAGCCGATGCCTACTTCAATCGAGGACTTGCCTATATCAAGAAGGGTGACGTAGCCCAAGGACGAGCCGATATATCGCGTGCCGGCGAGTTGGGCATTATGGCTGCCTACAATCTTCTCAAGCGCTTGGATGAGTAGGACTCATTCTCTTCCGGCAGGTCGTGTAGCTCCTCCTTTTTTTGCTATATTTTGAGATTGATTCTTAAACTTTTATACTTTATATATTTGCCAATCGTAAATTAATTTGTAACTTTGTCGCTCGTTAAAATAAGCGAGTTGTGTAATGACTCGATTTTATATTTTGAATTTAAATTAAAAAACTAATAATAAGATGATTAAAATCACATTTCCCGATAACTCGGTAAAAGAATTTGAGAGTGGTATTACCCCTCTCGCTATTGCCGAGAGCATCAGCTCACGATTGGCACAAGATGTGTTGGTGGCTGAAATAGACGGAGAGGCTTGGGATTTGATGCGTCCGGTAGAGAAGGATGCTCACATCAAGCTCTTCAAGTGGGACGATGCAGAGGGTAAGCATGCCTTCTGGCACTCATCGGCTCACCTCCTTGCCGAGGCTTTGCAATTGCTCTATCCCGGCATCAAATTTGGTATTGGCCCTGCCTTGGAAAATGGATTCTACTACGACGTAGACCCCGGAGAACACTCACTCACAGCAGCCGATTTTGCTCGTATCGAGGCCAAAATGCTTGAGCTTGCTGCCCGCAAAGAGCCTATCGTACGTCAAGAGATTAGCAAAGCCGATGCTTTGAAACTCTTCGGCGATCGTGGCGAAGTGTACAAGGTTGAGCTTATCAATGAGCTTGAAGATGGTACAATCACCACCTACACACAAGGCGCATTCACCGACTTGTGTCGTGGTCCGCACATCCCCAATACCAGCGTGATAAAAGCTGTTAAGATCAACTCTTTGGCCGGTGCCTATTGGCGCGGTGACGAGAAACGTCAACAGCTCATTCGCGTATATGGTATCACATTCCCCAAGAAAAAGATGCTCGATGAGTACTTGGTAATGATGGAAGAAGCTAAGAAACGCGACCACCGCAAGATAGGTAAAGAGCTTGAGTTGTTTGCCTTCTCACAATCGGTAGGTCAAGGCTTGCCCTTGTGGTTACCTCGTGGTGCTGCCCTTCGTGAGCGTCTTGAGAACTTCTTGCGTCGTATACAGAAACGTTTCGGTTATCAACAAGTAATGACACCCCACATCGGTGCCAAGAACTTGTATGTAACATCGGGTCACTATGCCAAGTATGGCAAGGACTCGTTCCAACCCATTCACACTCCCGAGGAGGGTGAGGAGTTCTTGCTCAAACCCATGAACTGTCCCCACCACTGCGAGATATACAAGACAGTGCCCCGTTCATATCGCGATCTTCCCTTGCGCTTTGCCGAGTTTGGTACTGTGTACCGTTATGAGCAAAGTGGTGAGTTGCATGGTTTGACTCGTGTACGCGGATTTACCCAAGACGATGCCCACATCTTCTGTCGTCCCGACCAACTCAAAGACGAGTTCCTCAAGGTAATGGATATTATCTTCATTATCTTCAAGGCTCTTGACTTTGAGAATTTCGAGGCACAAATCTCATTGCGCGATCCCAACAACCGCGAGAAATACATCGGTACCGATGAAAACTGGGAGAAAGCCGAGCGTGCTATCGTAGAGGCTTGTCAAGAAAAAGGCTTGAATGCTCGTGTAGAACTTGGTGAAGCCGCTTTCTATGGTCCCAAGCTTGACTTTATGGTGAAGGATGCCATCGGTCGTCGTTGGCAATTGGGTACTATCCAAGTAGACTATAACTTGCCCGAGCGTTTCGACCTTGAATATACCGGTAGCGACAACCAAAAGCACCGTCCCGTAATGATACACCGTGCCCCCTTCGGCTCGATGGAGCGTTTCGTTGCTGTGCTCATTGAACACACCGGTGGTAAGTTCCCCTTGTGGCTCACCCCCGACCAAGTAGCCATCTTGCCCATCAGCGAGAAGTACAACGACTATGCACAACACGTAGCCGATGAGCTTGCAAAGAGCGATATTCGTGCCATTGTAGACTTCCGCAATGAGAAGATTGGTCGCAAAATTCGCGATACAGAGATTAAAAAAGTACCCTATTTGCTCATTGTTGGCGAAAAAGAAGCAGAAAATGAAGAAGTTTCTGTAAGAAAACATGGCGAAGGTGATAAAGGTGTCGTAAAAATTACTACCTTTGCGGCGCAAATCTCTGAAGAAGTAGAGAAAATGATAAACCAATGGTAATTTATTGAATGGATAACAAACCCAAACCCGCCGGCGCACGCCCTCAACAACGTGGTGGCGCACGCCCCGAGAACAAAGACCAACATCGCATAAACAACCACATACGCGCTCGCGAAGTGCGTCTCGTAGGTGATAATGTAGAGCAAGGCGTATATTCGTTGCAAGAGGCTCTGCGCTTGGCCGACGAGTTGGAGCTTGACTTGATTGAAATCTCTCCCAATGCCGAGCCCCCGGTGTGCAAGATATTGGATTATCAAAAATATCTCTACCAACAGAAGAAACGCCAAAAAGAACAAAAGGCTAAAGCTGCTAAGGTCGTAGTGAAAGAGATTCGTTTCGGACCACAAACCGATGAACACGACTACAACTTCAAGCTCAAGCATGCCATGGAGTTCTTGAAAGAAGGTGCTAAGGTCAAGGCCTATGTATTCTTCAAAGGTCGTTCAATCCTCTTCAAAGAGCAAGGCGAAGTATTGTTGCTCCGCTTTGTAAACGACCTCGATGAGTACGGTAAAGCCGAGAATATGCCCGTTCTTGAAGGCAAGCGCATGATTATTATGATTGCGCCCAAGAAAAAATAAAATACGCGGATGTTCCGCAGTATATATAATGTAACACTAAAAACAAATTAAAATGCCTAAGATTAAAACTAATTCCGGTGCCAAAAAGAGGTTCGCCCTTACCGGATCAGGAAAGATCAAGAGAAAACATGCTTACAAGAGCCACATTCTCA
>JAGBHF010000070.1 GCA_017935645.1 Bacteroidaceae bacterium
ACGGGTAAGATTGACAACACCACCTTTGGCTGCATGATAAGGCGCACTACCTATTATCATATTGCCTACAAGTCCGTAGATAGAGGCTATGTTGATGATGCGACCATATTGGGCATTTATCATCTCCTTGCCAAATTCACGTGCACAAATGTATGTTCCGAACAGGTCTATATCTATTTCATGCTTTAGCTGCTCGTCGGTAATCTCCTCGGCAGGCCCTACAGCACCCGTACCGGCATTATTTAAGAGAATATCTACGCGACCAAAATGCTCCATTGTCTTTTTTACAGCATTCTGCACCTGTTCGGTTACGGTTATGTCGCACACAATAGGCAACACCTCTACACCATACTCTTGCGAGATGGCTCGGGCATTCTCTTCCAAGAGATTTTGTCGACGAGCCAACAATACGAGGTTAGCACCCTGATTGGCAAAAGCCTTTGCCATTTGTAGCCCAAGACCGGCCGATGCACCGGTTACGACAGCTACTTGTCCTTTAAGATCGAAATAATTTTTCATAATATATACTCTTTTATTTTGTTTACATTTTTAGAATGATTACAAATATATAAAACATCTAACAAACGGCAATATTTTAAGTTTATTTTTTTGAATAATTAACAAAACGCTTGCGTAATATTATAATATAGTATAATACCAACAACATTAACAACCAAAACGTTTAAACAGCACATTGCGGACACAAAAAAAAGGACAGCAGAGATACTCCTCTACTGCCCAATATTAATAAGAAACAAAAAAATACTACTTATATCTTCGATAGTATAATAGCCACTTCGCGATCCATGCGCGGAACAGGCACTATGCGATAGGATGAATAATCGGGGTGCAAAACTACCAGGTTCATTCGGCTTATGCGTATGCCATAGTTGCGCTCAAGCATATAACGATATAGGTTTTGTTGCAAACAATAGTGACTATATGAGGTATCGGTAAGGTGTTCAAGTCCATTGAGTCCATTGGCCCAACGGTTCACTTCATCAGGGTTCACCTTGTTACTACGCTTCCAATCGTAGATTTCATACGTGCCATCGGGGCAAGCACACACAAGGTCGATAGTACCGGCCATGCGTGCATCTACATCGTACACGCGCCATTCGGTGCGAAACGGTGTATATCCTACCACGCTATCAAAAGCCTTGAAGAATAGCCACTCGCGTGTTATGTCTATCTTGTCACATATTTGTTTATAAGCTCCTTTGTAGCATACTTCACACGCCATCTCTATATCGCGTTTACCATTGAGGTAGTCCTCAATTTGCTTATGCAAATATGTGCCCACCTGACTTGCCACACAACCACGCATGCTCCACTCGTCGCGCAACTGTGCTGCAGCAAGAGGGTCATTATTGCACTTGCGCATGCTCCAATACTGTGCATCGAACTCTTTGAAGAACATGGCTATAACAGAACTTACAGGGCGCATATCGCCATATCCTTCTACGCTGTATCGGTGTGCAGCCTCATCAAATTGTATGTAGTTGTCGCGCTCGAACGCTATTTGCGAGCCATCAAGATTTATATTTTGCATTGTTATAGGTACTTCGCCATTTGTTTCTCATTCAGTTCGTTGGGCTATCCGTCGTTGGCACAATTACAATTTATAAGTAAACGCTCTCACTCACGCCCAACGGGGCACAAAAATACAAATTATTTCATCGACCAACTGCATAGATGAACAACAAAATTATGGGTAATTGGGGGTGTTATCTCCTAAAAATAAAACAGCAGAGATGCTCAACGCATGTCTGCTGTAAACAATCACATTACTTTTCTCTGTCTCTCACAAGACTTATACACATCGACATCAGGCATTAAGCCTGCTTTTACATCGAGTATAAATGTGTTATTCTATAGTATATTATAGGTAACTTAGATTGGTTAGATCTATTGTTTGTGTTTTTCAACGGTGCAAATATAGCACAAATTTCATTTACCGAATACACTTTTTCAATATATTTTTTCAAAATATTTAAAAACAAAGAAAAATCGCCGATATAGACACTTAAAACAAGGTTATAATTTGTAAGCCAACAAAGCTATTATAAGTTGTATAAAGCAACAAACATCCCCTCGACACTTACTTTGGCAAAATGGATGAGGGATAAAATTTGCGATTTTTAAATGAGTGATGTAATTTTGCAACGATAAAAGCACAATAACGATGATAAGCTACATACAGATTGAGAAACTTACCAAGTCATTTGGCGACCGCCTACTCTTTAGCGACATATCGCTGGGTATAGGCGAAGGCGACCGCATAGGTATTGTGGCACACAACGGTGCCGGCAAAACTACCCTGCTCAACATCATAGCCGGAAAAGAGGACTATGACAGCGGAACAGTAACACTCCGCAACGGCATACGCATAGGTTACTTGGAGCAAGCACCCTCCTATCCTGCCGAGTTGACAGTACTGCAAGCCTGTTTCTTCTCGCCCAACGAGACTGTACAAGTCATTGCCGAGTATGAACAAGCCTTAGTTGACGGCGACAACACCCGATTGGAAGCTGCACTTGAGCAAATGGACCGCCTCAAGGCTTGGGACTACGAGCAACGTGCCAAACAAATCTTGTCGAAGCTCAACATTACCCGTTTCGACCAACCTGTAGGAGAATTGTCGGGCGGACAAATCAAGCGTCTGGCACTGGCCAATGTGCTTATCACCGAGCCCAACTTGCTCATCCTCGACGAGCCCACCAACCACCTTGACATCGAAATGACCGAGTGGCTCGAAGAGTATCTAAACCGTGGCAATACTACCCTGCTCATGGTTACACACGACCGCTACTTCCTCGACCGCGTGTGCAACGAAATTATCGAGATAGACAACCAGACCACCTACAGCTACAACGGCAACTTCAGCTACTACCTCGAAAAGCGTCAGGAACGACTCGACGTACAGAATGCCGAGACTGCTCGCGCCCGCAACCTCTTGCACACCGAGCTCGACTGGATGCGCCGACAACCGCAAGCTCGTGGCACAAAGGCCAAGGCTCGCATCGATGCCTTCTACGACCTTGAGGCCAAGGCTCGCCGTCGCATCGACGAAGGCCCGGTAAAGCTCGATGTAAAATCGACCTACATAGGCTCTAAGATTTTCGAGGCGCAATATGTAAGCAAGTCGTTCGACGACCTGAAGATTCTCGATAACTTCTACTACAACTTTGCCCGCTACGAGAAGATGGGTATCATCGGACAAAACGGCACAGGCAAGTCAACCTTTGTCAAGATGCTCATAGGCGAAGTTGCGCCCGACAGTGGTCGATTTGACATTGGCGAGACTGTACGTTTTGGCTACTACAGCCAGGACGGACTGCAATTTAAAGAAGGCATGAAAGTGATAGATGCCGTGCGCGAGATAGCCGAAGAGATTTCGCTCGGCGATGGACGTCGCCTTTCGGCAAGTCAGTTTCTGCAACACTTCCTCTTCTCACCCGAGAAACAACACAACTATATATATAAGCTCAGCGGTGGCGAGAAACGTCGCTTGCACCTCTGCACCGTACTCATGCGCAACCCCAACTTCCTCGTGCTCGACGAGCCTACCAACGACCTCGACATCACCACACTGAGCGTCTTGGAGGAGTACTTGCGCAACTTCAAGGGCTGTGTTATCGTGGTATCGCACGACCGTTATTTCATGGACAAGGTGGTCGACCACCTGCTCGTGTTCCGTGGCAATGCCGAGATTAAGGACTTCCCCGGCAACTACACCGACTATCGTCTGTGGCGCGACGCCCGACAACAAGAGGAGCGCAAGGCCGCCGAGGAACAACGTCGCAAACAGGCAGCGGCAACTCCGACTCCTAAAAAAGAGCAACCCACAGAGCGCAAGCGACTCACCTTCAAAGAGCGCAAGGAACTCGAAGAACTCGACGCTCTCATACCGCAACTCGAAGCCGAAAAAGCCCGCCTTGAGGAGGAAATGTGCAGTGGCACACTCACTACCGACCAACTCATAGCACACTCACGTCGTATCGAAGAACTCATAGCCGAACTCGACGACAAAGGCATGCGCTGGCTCGAACTGAGCGAGATTGAGGGATAAAAAAATAAATTAAACTATCACAATTCTCTTTTACTCACCATTCTTGTTATCTTTAAATAAGATAGGATGCGGCTCGGAAAAAAACTCAAGTAAACTTGTTGCTTCTGCTCTCGATTTGTATTATCTTTGAGGTAAATCTCGAAGATATACTGCACTCGCTGTGAAAAATATTCAAGCACGCTTGATATTTCTCGCTCGTTTGTCACTATCTTTGCACAGATATTATGAGTTGGGAATCATTTATAGCACGTCGCATCTATTTCGACAAGGATAAGAGGCGCGAGGTTTCGCCACCGGCTGTGCGGTTGGCGGTGGCCGGCGTTGCCTTGGGTCTGGCAGTAATGATTATCTCGGTGGCTATCGTCGTGGGCTTCAAGCACGAGATACGCGACAAGGTAATAGGATTTGGCTCACACGTCAATATATCGGCCTTTTCGAGCAATACATCCTACGAGACTCCGCCCATTGAGTATAGCGAATTCTTGCAACAGATATTGCAGAACGATAGCGACGTAGCCCGCATCGAACCGTATGCCACCAAGCCGAGCATCCTCAAGACCGACAGCCAATATATGGGCGTGGTGATGAAGGGCGTGATGCCCGACTATGACTGGGACTTCTATACCTATAATCTTGTTGCAGGTACAATTCCTCAATTTACCGACTCGACAGCATCTACACAGATTATCATATCGCACCATATCGCCTCGCGCCTGCAACTAAATGTAGGCGATGATGTGTTGGCATACTTTGTCGATGGCAATCGGGCTCGGGCACGCAAGTACGACATTACGGGCATATACAAGACCGACTTGGCCGACTATGACAACCTGTTTATACTCGGTGATGCACGACAACTGCAACAAATAAACGGATGGGATGCCAACCAATATAGCGGTATAGAGATGCGTCTGCACGACTTCGACAAGCTCGACGATGTAACCTACCGCCTGTATCAACTACTCATAGGTAACCCCGACTCGTACGGCACGCACTACTATGTTCGCTCGGTACGTGAGCTTAATCCGGTCTTTTTCGGCTGGCTGAGCCTACTGGACATGAATGTGTGGATAATACTCATACTCATGGCTGTTGTGGCCGGATTTACCATGATATCGGGATTGCTTATCATCATACTCGAAAATACCTCGATGATAGGCACACTGAAAGCCCTCGGAGCCGACAACCGCTCCATTCGTCGCACATTCCTCAACGTAGCCACCTACTTGGTGGGACGTGGTATGCTGTGGGGCAATGTTGTGGGACTTGTGGTGTGCCTGTTGCAACAACACCTGCACATACTCAAGCTCAATCCCGAAGCCTACTATATATCGTATGTACCAATAGAACTCAATATATGGTATATCATACTGCTCAATCTTGCCACACTTGCCGTATCGATGCTGATGTTGTTAGGGCCTTCGTACATTGTAGCCCTCATCCGCCCTGCCAAGTCAATCAAGTTTGAGTAAACACCCAACATCCCCTACACAACCATGCCCATTATAGAGATAACATCACTGAACCACCCCGGCGTAGAGGTGTTTGCCACCCTCACCGAGGCACAACTACGCAACCGCATAGAGCCCGACAAGGGTGTATTTATAGCCGAGAGCCCCAAGGTAATACGTGTAGCACTCGACGCCGGATATACCCCCATGGCACTATTGTGCGAGAAAAAGCACATAGATGGCGACGCTGCCGACATCATAGCCCGATGTGGCGACATACCCGTCTACACCGGCGAACGCGACTTGTTGACATCACTCACCGGATACACCCTTACCCGAGGCGTGTTGTGTGCTATGCGTCGCCCTGCTCCGCGCAGTGTCGAGGAGGTGTGTGGCAACAGTAGTCGCGTTGTAGTAGTAGACGGTGTGGTAGACACCACCAATATAGGCGCCATATTTCGCTCGGCAGCAGCATTGGGCATCGATGCCGTACTGCTCACTCCCACCTCGTGCGACCCCCTCAACCGTCGCGCCGTAAGAGTATCGATGGGGTCGGTATTTCTCGTACCTTGGACATGGCTTGACACCCCCATCGGCGACCTTAACAAGTTAGGCTACAAGACCGTAGCCATGGCACTGAGCGACAATTCGGTATCGATAGACGATGAAGCGCTCAACAACGAGCCACGTCTGGCCATCATCATGGGCACAGAGGGCGACGGACTCGCCGACAACGTGATAGCCGAAGCCGACTATGTGGCACGCATACCCATGGCACACGGCGTAGACTCGCTCAACGTAGCCGCTGCCGCTGCAGTAGCCATCTGGCAATTACGAAAGAAATAATTCAAATAATAATTCAATCGAGAGCAGAGGTAAAATTGCAAGGTAAAAAATTTGCCTATTCAAAAAGAAATGAGTATCTTTGCACCGCAATTTTGCAAAACAAACAAATAAACAATTAAAAACAGTATGAATCACTACGAAACCGTTTTCATTTTAACTCCCGTTTTGTCTGCCGAGCAGATGAAGG
>JAGBHF010000071.1 GCA_017935645.1 Bacteroidaceae bacterium
GGTAGCATTTCTTTCTCTAATACCCACCATATACGGCTCCTTCTGCCGAAATTAACAATATGGTGAGGTAACACAAAAATGGTATATGTACCAACCACTTATCAAATTTCACCCTTATCCTGCCATTATTACGCAAGTTCTATTATATTTGTAGAATATAAAACCTCAAACACAACATCTATGTCTCTAATCAACCTCAGCGGTATGGGAGTAGCCCTTATTACTCCGTTTAAAGAAGATGAGAGTATCGACTTCGATGCACTTGCTCGATTGCTGGAGTACCAGATACAGAATGGCACCGACTATCTCGTCGTGTTGGGCACAACCGGCGAAACACCCTCTCTCACCGAAGAGGAGAAGAGACAAATACAGCGTTTTGTCGTAGAACGCACACGCGGACGCATCCCCTTGGTGCTGGGTATCGGTAGCAACAATACTCGCAACGTTGTAGAGCACCTCTATAGCGACGACTTGAGTGGATACGATGCCATACTCTCGGTTGTTCCCTACTACAACAAGCCGTCGCAAGAGGGTATATACCAGCACTACGCCACCATTGCACAAGCCTCTCCCCTGCCCATTATATTATATAATGTACCGGGACGTACGGGTGTGAACATGACTGCCGAAACAACCTTGCGCCTGGCTCGCGACTTCAATAACATCATCGCCATTAAAGAGGCTTCGGGTAATATCTCGCAAATGGATGACATCATCAAGAACAAGCCTCACGATTTTATGGTTATCTCGGGCGATGACGGTGTTACCTTCCCTCTCATTACATTGGGAGCTGTGGGCGTTATATCGGTTATCGGCAATGCCTTTCCCAAGGAGTTCAGCCGCATGGTGCGACTGGCCCTCAATGGCAACTACAATCAGGCCCTCACTATTCACCACCGCTTTACCGAGCTGTTCAGCCTCCTATTTGTCGATGGCAACCCGGCCGGTGTAAAATGCCTGCTCAATCTCATGGGGATGATTGAGAACAAACTGCGCCTGCCTCTTGTACCTACTCGCATTACAACGTACGAAAAGATACAAGACGTGCTCGAAAAACTACGCAATATCGTGTAGCCGATAGAGGCAAAATGCAGCTTGATAGAACAAGAGAATTTCGCAAAACTACAACAAACTACAAATCAAGCAGTTAAACCACACATAAATGCGCTTTTGATAGATTATAGAAAGCGCAAAACAACTCCTATCTCGTAGCTCTATACTACATTTGTCACAAACCTACAACACAAAAAAAACAAATGACTATGGATGCTAAAAAATTCATTGAATGGTTGCGTTCGAGCAACATTATTCGTCTTCGCCTTTTCAATCTCAAACTATGGGGTAACTTGCGCTATGGCTTATATCGCGAATATACATTCGACGACATGCTGTCGCTTGTTAAAGACTTCAAGCAACTCTCCTCGCCATCACCCTCTACTGCCACACCTCAACACGAGGAAGGGCTATTCAAGTCCGGTAGCAACTATGCCATTCTCTCGCGCCTGTGCGAGCAATACTATGTGTATGAGGGTAGCGACAAGTTGCAGAAGAAAATCATGACCGAGGTACAAGAGATTATCGAGGAACTTCGCAATGACGATGCCGCACAAGCCGAGTTTGAGAGAGTTCTCAACCTGCAACACGACAATGTGATGCAACGCTTCCGAGCCGAACATCCCACACTCAAAGAGAAAGACTACCGCCTATACGCATTCCTCGCAGCCGGACTATCGGCTACAACCATTGCCGTACTGCTGGGCAAAGAAAAGTCGGTAGTGTACAACCGCATATCGCGACTCAAGAAGGTTGTCAAAGAGGATTTCCGCATCTGACATATCTTACAATCGACATGACTTATAAGAGATAAAACAAGGGGCTGAAGCGAAAATTGAAATTCGCTTCAGCCCCTTGGTATGTTTCATACTATCGGTCTACAAGAAACGTTTTGTAGCTCGACGTGAGCCGTCCGACAGCTCTTCGAGGACAATATACACTCCACGTTCGGGAGCTACTACGATACGGCCTTGCAAGTCATAGTAGGTTGTAGCTACCACCGATGCCGATGTATTGATGTCAGTCACTGCCGAGCGTTTGCCCACATGAGCCTTGGCAGCATTGACAATAGCTCCGGTGCGCGCATCCAAGAGCAATGCTACTACTTCCAACTGATCCTTGTCTTGCACCAAATTGTCGCCAAACTTGCCTACAGCATCCGACAATTGGAATTGATAGGTTGTTTCGCACCACTCAAAGGCTGCAAGCGAAGAAGGCACTGAGCCGGCTATACCGAAGGGATCTTTCGAGATTATAACGACATCATCATATACAAATCCCTCGATAGGATTACCCTTTTCGGCAAGAGGACGCAACAAGGGGTGCAAATCGTCAGTTTCATGTTTAGCCAAACCATTAACCTGCGACCACAGTACACCTTCGCCCGACAGACCATTAGCCACCAAAATAAACGACACTCGATAGTCGGCATCATTGATAGCCGATGTAAATGCCACAACAGCCTTGGCATCGATAGCCGTACGCTCCTCATCGACCCATTGCGATGATACATCGATAGCAGCTATAGCAGGTACTTCGAACGCCGATACAACTAAAGGCTCAATAGCAAAATCATCGTTTTGCGACTTATCTGCGCCATAATAGGGGTCAATCAAATCGCCTCGGTTGAGATAGGCCGACGGGAAATGCGGAAAATCAACAGGAAATTCGTCCATAACCATCATAGGGTCATTACCTGCATGATAAGCCAAGCCTATAAAATTGCGAGAATACAAGCGGGTGAGCTCTTTCATCGCAACGGCTCCACGCGGACAGGCACTGCACCACACACCTGTACCCTCTTCAAGCACTACTCGATGCACAGGCACAAGCTCTTTTACCTCAAACGGTAATGTTATCGATGCTACAGTCGATGTGTTCGCCTTATCATTCACCTTGTCGATTGATACAGTAAGAGTCTTGCTGCCCAATGTAGTCATAGCAGGGAAGGTAAGTTCTACTACATGACATTCTTCCATATCGGGCTCGATAGGCTCGGCAAATTCGATACGATTGCTTCCTTTAATACCCTCTACGTCATACGAATACTCAACCGAAGTAACACTGTTATCACCCACATTGTACAACTTGAAGGGTAACACTGTCGGCTGGTCTATCTGAGCATAGGGATAGTCTGTTGCATATCCGCCTATAGCTACCTCTTCAGCTCCATACTCACCTTCTACAGTTACATAGATAGGCAATACACCCTTGAGCTCGTCCTCATAGCTTTTCCATTTTATCACAGTCATCGAGGTGTGAATATAGAAACCTTCGGGATGACGTGTTTGGCTATAAGCTATAGGATCTTTCACCTCGCTATTGTAATTGACATTGGTAAACGAATATCCAACATACACAGGAGTCGATGTCAACGTATATGGCTCATCAAGCGTAGCACTGATCCATCCGTCTTCACTCAAGGTAGCTTCTTGCGTGAGGATATTGGGTGCGTTCACCTTCTTGTTATTCTCATTTTTTTCAAGAAGCAATTCGGTCGATAGCCACACCTTGCAATCTACTATCTCCTGTTCGGGAGAGTTTACCATGGCACGTATAGCGGTAATGCGTTTACCTGCCAAAGCTCCATTTTCGAACTTCATTGCCAAGTCATATGTCTCACTACGACGCGTACCATAATATACAATACGGTCTTCACCTACATAGGTATACTCCTTGGCACTATCGGCCATAAGAGGTATAAATTGAGATACTGCTACAATAGCAGTCAATATTAATTTCTTCATATATACACATATAAATATGAGGCTGCGACAAGATTTTTTGACACAGCCTCATAGACAGTAAATTACTTACGAATAATTCTCTTTACAGCGGCAGATGAGCCATCGGCATATATTTGCTTGCAGATATACAATCCATCCTCAGGCTCGATAACACGCTGTCCGGTAAGTGTATAATATTCGGTCGACACAACCTCCTTGTTCATTGAGATGTGAGCTACCGATGCCAAGTTCGATAGGCTCAAGCTGTTGGCATTGCACACCTGATGCTTTTTGTAACCGGTACCATTCTCGCTTACAAAGGCAACAGCATGCATATCTTCCAACACATAGTCAGCCTCGAGGGTAATTGTACATTCATAGCTATACTGCTCGTTCTCGAATGTCAAGGGTTCGCCCCAGTGGTTCTCACTCTGCACATACTTGCACACATGGTTGTGCTTGTAGTCCTTGCCTCCGCTGGCTTGGTCTTGAGCAGCGATATTATCTTGAATTACCCACACGCTGATAGAGGGATTTTGAGCGATGCTATCAACACTCTTTTCACCCGACACTGCCAGGGTAAGCTCGCGTGTATCGGGATTCCAGCTCTTGACAGCCATATCAACCGACACGAAAGCAGGTGTAGCCAATCGTTCAGTCCACCAGTCGGTAAGCATTTCTTCTTGCTCGGGGAAGAATACGATTTCGTCAGGCTCTCTTTGAGCGCGGTCGGCTGCTACGCCGGGAGCAAATGAACCACCTCTATACAGATTAAGATAGGTAGTAGCCCAAGCGTTAGTCAAAAAGTCGGTCTTATAACCCGAGTGATGACACACCATGATTACATCTTGATACTCAGGCAGTTTCAACTTCTCATTTATCCAGCCTGTCACCTCGGGGCAGTTACCACACATCTCGGTAGTAAACTCCTCGCTGAGTACACGACGCGGATAGTCGTGAGTAGCTGCAATTACACTGCCTGTGCAGGTATTATTCGCCATGTCAACGTCAGTTTTTCTGTCAACCGGGGTAATAGTTACTTTTACATCGGTCTTACCGGCCTCGGCAACAGCAGGATTGACAGCTACATCAAAAATTTCCATTGCACCGGGCAATACATCGAATGCCATTCGTTGTGTAATAGGCTCAGCATCTCCCACTTGCACATCAATATCGGCCGATATCATTTTGTTAAGGCCAAAGTTGTGCACAACCAATGTAGGCTTATATTCGCCTTTGCTCATAACATAGTGCTCGGGGAAGTCGACACGCGACAATTGAATATTGACACTTGGCAGATTATCGCCCTCGACAACAGCCTCGATACAAGCACTGCCCTTGTAACTATAATCGTACCAATTGCCATCGGCACGTCTCAAATAAAATCCTCCGGGAACGGGGTTGGTACTAGCCGCAAGACCTCGTGCATTGCCCGATGTGTACTTGTAACCGAAACCTATATAGAGGTCTCCTTCAAAGTCAGCGGGAATCTCCCAAGGTGTGTCAAAAGTAAGTTTGTTTATTCCTTTCTTTATGTTGTTGAGTTGTGTGGGAACAAGTTCATGTTCGGCAAGGTTTTCACCCTCCAAGTCAGTACGCAACCATGCACGAACGGTCTCAACATCGGCAATAGATGTACAAGAGCCATTTACACCGGTAATCTTGGCTCCCGCCATAGCTTTTATCGTAGAGCCGGGTATCTTAATAGCCATGTCAATCCACATATTATCACCGGCACCGCTACCCATAGGCGCACCTGTATAGTTTTTACCTTCGGTATAACTCAAATACAATTTTTCGGCATTCACCAGCCCGGCACACAGCAGTGTCACTATGACCGACAATATTATCTTTTTCATGATTTTAATAATATTTAGAAGAGAGTCACACTCCATGGTGCGACTCTCTTTCATTAATAATGTACTTATTATTTTCTACGGATAACAACTTTTTCGGTAATAACCTTACCACCTTCAAAGCTGATGCGTTTGATGTAGATACCGGCCTCGGGCTCTATAACCTTGCGACCCGACAAGTCGTAGAACTCGATAGCTTTCACCTCGGGATAATCGATGCGGTTGTTGGCTACCGATGAGAATTCTTGTGTAATAACATTTGACTTTCTTACATCACCCTCAAAGTTATAGACACCTTGTACACCAAAGCTCTCATAACCATCGGCACGGAAGCAGACAATGTGAGTTGTACCATCTACGCGGAAGTCCTCCACAGCACCGTCTTGGAAGTTATAAGGTATCTCGGTCATAGCCTCGGGTACACCGGGATACTCTTCGGGAGTAAATGTGAAAGGCTCACCATCGAAGTACACAATATAAGTATAGTTGTCGGGGTTGAGAATTTCAAAATTAGTACCAAGCAAAGGCAACTCTACAATAAAACCGCCATAGCCAATTGCAGGCTCATATGCCAACCACTCGATAATTTCAGGATCGGAAGGTGTAGCAGGGCCGGGAACATTGGGCATGAACATAGGACCTACCCAGAAGTCAGAGTAATACAAACTTGTTGTACCGGCATTACAGAACCAAGCAACATCCATAGGACAAGAGATTGTTTGGGCTTCGGCATCATAAGTAGCTACACATGAGGGAAGAAGGTCGCCTTCGAAATCAAAGACATCACCACGCTCCTCCGAGCTGATAAAGCGAGCCTTATTGAATACCAAGTACTCATAGGTAGCATCGGTAGCGCCTAAGTATTGATTGGCCTCAAAGGTTACTTTATCTCCTTCGATTGTACCTACAACACAGTTGCCGGGGAAGAGAGGCGATATACCACCCAAATATACTTTATTACCTACAATAGCACACTTGATATTGTGTACACGAATACCATTTGAGTATATCATACCCCAGTCTTTAGCCATGACTCTGTCGGGGAACTCTACGGGAACCTTTTCACCGGGATCTTTATAAATAACACGCTCAACAGCAGCTCCGGCAAAGATACCATCGCCCACTTCATCGAGGTAAATGTATGTAGCGATAAGAGCCTTATCGGGGTCATCAAACTCCATGATATAGCCATTGGTGGCTTCGTCATATACATAACGTACTACTTTTTCCTCTTCATTCTCTACAGGCTCATAGAAAATCATACCATCGGGATTGATAATCTTTTTTCCTACTACAATCTTTACACCTGCATTGGTCGACTCGCGAGCATTGAGCAATTGAGGAAGTTTACATTCGATATACTTTTCATTGTCTTTCTCAATAAGCTCACCCTTGATATAAGAACCTATCATGGTACGAGGCAACGGATTTTTGATATAATATTCATTGGTAGTTGTACTTGCCACGATATATGCTCGACCTCCATCTTGTGTATCATAAAGTACATCATCAAGACCCACACGATCAAAGCCTTTACAACCCAATTCATACTCATAGGTAATAGATTCTCCCGCAGCAACACAAGGAGGCTCCCATATTACATCGCCTTCGGTATAGGCATTCACCTCTGTGGGTGCTTTCATTAGATCGGCAAACGATGCATCTTGTGCATACAATGCTGTTGTTGCAAACAGTGATACAACAAACGCGTAAAAATAGTTTTTCATAGGCTTATATTTTTAGAGATTAATATTGTAAAAAAATCTTTTAGTATGACTACAAATATACCGAATTACTCTATAATATATATACCTTTCGCAATACGGGCATTTCTATTTATGAAATTTTAACAAACAGCACACCTATACACGGTGCATTCCTTCTTCACCGTTCAATAGACATCTATATGCAAATCTTCGGCTCTACATATCTCGGTAGACACCTCGCCTACTCGACCGCATTGCTGATTGATAGCGGTATACACCCGTACGAAATCGATACAGGGCAAATGCACCTTTCTTCCGGTGCTATCTACCGCCCAATCTATATCAAACCCGTTGTGCTCAACCGAGGCATTATTGGCATGATTATCGGCATAACCCCACTCATAGGATGTAAACACGTAATAAACACCATTGCCATCGGTATCAATGGCATTATCGGGTAAACGTGTACCCTTGAATGTCAGTGTGATATCGGAGAGCCATTGAGGGAAATAATCTTGCGTGTGAAAAGCATTGCGCTCGATGTATCCGGTAGCACCTTGATTGTCGCTCCATGCTATATAGGTCGTGTCGGTCACGCCACTATTGGGGCGAGGCGTAGGAACGTGACCGGTGGGCGTGCGATGATAGGTTATTTCGTAATTATAGGTAGTGGTAGAATGGGCATGCTCACTACCGGCCAATTCATACCACTCATCATCGGGAATACCATTACCATTGTCATCGAGCGACACCATTACAATGCCGGGCTCGGCACTTCCGCCCGAATTGGGATTACTTGCATTGGGGTTGGACGAGGCGTAGAATGCATTGCCCAATATCTTGAAGTCGAGCGAATCTTGTACGTTGACTACCGAGTGATCAAAACCGAATGTCACATAGCCACCAAAACCTCCTAACGAAATCAAGTCATCTTGCGTACCGCTGATACACTCCTCTACCTTGGCACGCATACTCTCTTCGGTGTCTCCATCTTCATAGCGAGGCATATCGCCCACAAACTGCCCCGGTGCAGGCCGATATTCATACACATGCGCTATGTACCTACTGTATGCCACCTCCTCATCCCACACGGTTATCACCATATGATGTGTAAATGGATTGTCATTGTCGATAATCTGAAATTTCAAACGATACACACCGGGATGGGCACTGACAAAAAGGTAGTCGCGGGTAGTGGCCACAATCGAGTCGTTGCCATTGCTATCGCGCATGCTCCACTCATAGCGTTCGCCACTATACTCGGGGTGCAATCGCAATGCTCGCATGCGCACTATTGCATAGGAGCTATCCAGTCCCGATGTCACCATCGGTATCTCGGGCTCGCAGGCTGTCAGGGTCAGCAATATTATTGTTAAGCTATATAGTATCTTCTTCATCACTCTTCTCTATTTAAGAATACCATGTGTGCAGGTATATCACCGGCCCGCATACTCCATTGTCGCACACCATCACGGTTGTAACAGTGCACCGTTCCACTCGACACATAGTTTTTTCCGTCGGTTACATATATATCGCCATTGGCAGGATTTACCGCCACGCCATAGGGTTTCTCTATCTCTTTTTCTGTGCCGTCGGTAATGAAGTTGTCCGTTACCAACTCTTTGGTACGTACATTGACAATGCCATAGGCAATAACGTTACGCTCCAACTTATCACTCCATGCCAAACTATAAAAATAGAGCGAATCACCATTGATACACATATCGGAGCAGGGTATGTCGAGCGTATCGGTCACAACCATTTCGCGCGATGACGGCTCTTTGCAATCAAGTACAAGAAGGCGCGACGGTATTGTAGCCTCATCGCCTCGCGACGACACCCACAGCTTACCATAGGCATCGCAACGCACGCGATGCAGGTTAGGAGCTACAGCTATTTTTTGTATCTGCCTCATGGTAGCCAAGTCAACCACCGAAAGGGTGTTATCGTAATGGGGCTTGCGATAGCCTCCCGAATTGGCTACATAGATGCGCCCGTCTGTTATATCCAACTCCTCGGGCTGATAACCCACCGTACACTTACCGGTAACAGACAATGTGGTTGTATCGACACGATACACTGCACCGGGTTGCGCATTGGGATCGATAGCTATAGGCCCCACATAAGAGGTTACATAAGCATTACCTTCATGAAAGTTGATATAACGGCAATTGGGTATGTCTATCTGACCGATACGCACCAATGTGCGGGCATCCATCACCTCGACCTTGTGCGAGCTATTGAGTACGGCATACAACTTGCTACCATATATCTGCAGGTCATTACCCACATCGCCCAACTCCTTGATTACACTCGGATTGCGCTCGGCATAGAGATTGCGGGCATAAAGCCCGTTTTCAAAGTCTACATAGTCTATCGAGGCCTTGTTGCTACCCATATTGCCCTCATTGAGCACATACATGCCAACGGGATTGCAATTGGGAGTAGGTGCAACAGGCAAACGGTCGTACTCGGAGGGTATAACAATCTCATCGGTGCGACATGCCATCGCAAGGAGTACACAAAGGAATAGTATGTAATGGAGTTTTTTCATGGCTTTCATGCTTATATCTCTACAGTTATACCTACACGATAGTTGCGCTTGGGCATAGGATAATTGAGTATCACATCATAGTCCTGATCAAACAGATTGTTGACCTCAAGTGTCGCCTTAAGCACTACATCCTTGAGACGGAATATCTTCACCAACGACACATCATTGGTATACCACGGCTGGGTATAGTTGTAGATAATATTCTCCTGTTGATTATAACGCTCACCAACATAGATAAAACTATAATTGAGCATCCACTCGCGCCAACTCAACATCACAATAGCCGAGCCACTGTGCCAGGGTATATAGGGTATCTGATGTCCGTAGTAGTTGTCGTTGGGGTCGGTAATGTCAATAGCCTCCTGATAGGTATATTGCAACTTGGTAGTAAGCTCTATCTGATAGGGAAAGCGAAATACCGCCATGGCCTGCGCATCGATACCGCGAATATCTACCACTCCAAGATTGAGCATGGTCCAGCGAAATTGTTGTCCCTTGGGATAGGCAATAATCTTGTCTTTCACTTTATTGTAGTAGACATCGGCTCCTATGCGAAAGAACGAGAAAATATTATCGTTGCGATCGAGGTCATACAATACACCCACATTGTATTGGGTAGCAAGCTCGGGCTTCAAGTAGGCATTACCCATATCGGTATAATAGAGGTCATTGAACGTGGGCATACGATAACTCTGCTTGTAAAACGCGCGCAATACCAAATCGGCTCGCTCGAAGGGCTTATATGAAAGGAACACCGCAGGGGTTACTTTGAATTTATCGGGTACTTCATCGCGACCACGCTCCTCCTCATCGACGATAGTGGCAAGGGCCGAGGCTTGCACCTTGAAACAGTCGCCAAGGGCATAGGCCGACGCCAATGACACCCAATGTGTATTGCGTTGTACATCGCGATACTCCGATAGTTGATTCCATTGATAGTCATACGCCAACGACACATCCCAATTGCGCAAGATAGTATACTTGTTGGCCCACGAGGCATACACCTCGCGTTGCTTGTAGATGTTGTCAACATGTATCAGCTTGTCGTCATTGTTTACATAATGCGTATAATCAAAGGCATATTTGGCATTGACCTTAGTGCTCAATTTCGGCGTAATATCATACTCAAACATCGCTTGCACAAACGAGTTTCTATCCCATAGTCGCTCGCCACGATGCCACACATTATTGACAATAGCACCGGGTATACCACGCTCGGATGTATAGTGATACATATAGGCTTTCCACTTACCTCGAGGCATATAGCCTTGCACTCCACCTTCAATGCGCACAGCATCTATATCGCCATTCTCACGTATGGCGGTGGTATCGTATGCCACCTCTCCGGCCGGTGTTACCCGGCGATAACGAAATTCATACTTCCCACTCGAATTGATCCACTCGGCATTGAAGGTGGCAAAAATATCATCGGTAATTTTATACTCACATAATATCGACGGGCTGAGGAAGTCGAACGATCCCACCTTCAGTCCCGCTTTCAGATTGGCTCGCGCACCTTCTTTGAAACGAGGACGACGTGTTGTGAGGTATATCGAACCGGCCGAACCAAACTCGCGTGCCGTCTGGAACACATCACTGCGCTGGCCGTTGTATAGCGAAATCTCTTCGATATTCTCAAGCGAAAATTTACCCAAGTCCACTTGACCATTCTGAGCATTACCAAGCTGAATACCGTTGTAATACACACCCATTTGCTCACTACCCATACCGCGTATATTCACCGTCTTGATACCACCTACACCGCCATAATCTTTAAGTTGTACACCCGAGAAGTAACGCAAAGCATCGGCTACCGATAGGCTGTTGAGACCTTCCAGCTCCTTACCGGTGAGTTTCTGCGAGGGTATTACCTCGGTAAAGCGGTTGGCAGTAACAATTACCTCGTTGAGTGTGTGCATGGAGATTGAGTCGATATCTACATCAATATCGGCATCGGTTTGCGCCCATGCAACCCACGTAGTAACCAGCATTGCAACAAAGACAATCAATCTCCTTGAGGGGTTATTCATTCTCATCTTTAGCTATTTAAGTAATACATGTATAGCTTCAATCCGAGGGGCTTAATAAGAAGAGAGGTAAATTGGAGAAACCAATGCTCATGGTCTTATCAATAGGCTCTTTCCTCGAAAGCTATTGAAAAATACTTGCATTGGCAGGTCTTCTGACTTACTCCAAGCACGAGCGCCTTCCCAACCCAACGGGTCAGTGGCAACGATACTCATGCCATTGTACAGAGCTTACAGCAGCGGGACTGTTTAGGACTCTCACCTAATTCCCTTTTAATCGGGTATCCATGAATGGCTTACATAGAACCAATACGCCACAAAGGTATATAATTTTTCATTATACACGGCAGGTTACACAAAAATATTGTACCTTTGAACGCGCATTTTTACAAACGCTATCACATCATTCTCCTATGAAAAAAAGCATAAAAACCATCATTATTGTATTTTCTATTATTGTTGCATTGTTGTTGCTTGTGTCGTTGTTGGTATCGCCCATTGCCAAATGGTATGTTGAGAAAAACTGCCGTGAACTTGTGGGACGTAAGATTACGATAGAAAATCTCGACATCAAACTGCTTCTTGGCCGAGCCAAAGCCGACAACTTTGTCCTATACGAACCGAACGAAATCGATACTTTTGTTTCAATAGAACACTTCGACGCTGACGTAAGTGTGTGGGGTATATTACGTAAAAACATCGTGGTCGATTACATCAATATCGATGCACCCAAGGCTACTATCCTGCGTGAAGAAAACAGCCTCAACTTCGACGATATGCTCACATTCTTTGCCAACAAATCGGCTCAGACCGATACTACCCAAGTTGAGCCTAAGAAAAGTAGCGATTGGGGGATTTTGTTGCGCGATATAGCTCTCAACGCCGGCAAGGTACGTTATGCCGACAATGTATTGGATATAGACTGGACCATGCACCACATCAAGCTCGATATTCCCGAAATCGACCTCTCGGGCAATGGTACAGACCTACAACTTTACTTCGACTTTGCCCGTGGTGGCAGCCTCGACCTAAAGGCCGTATTTGAGCAAGCCACTATGAATTACGACCTTGAATGTCAAATTTCGGACTACCCCTTGGGTGTGCTCATGCCATTTATGAAGAGCGTGGTAAACTTGGGCAACGTGAACGGCTCGTTGGCTGTGGGACTACATGCCCGAGGCAATATCGAGAACCTCTTGGCATCCGACTTGGATGGTGCAATACAAATAGATTCGCTCTCTATCAAAGACATTGAGGGTAATCAATTGGCTGCAATCAATCAATTCAAGACCGATATTGAACATATAAATATATCGCACGACTATATCATCAGACTTCGCAACTTTGCTATCGATGGCGTATCGGCTCGATATGAAGTATATGCCGATGGCAGCAACAACCTTTCGTCACTGTTTACAAGCAACAATAAAGACGAGGCCGCACAAGAATCACAAGAAAACGAAGTTATAACCGAACAATCCGACACTATTGCTCAAGACACACCCAAGTTGGATATATCGGTTGAGAACATTGTCATGAGCAACAGCAACTTCACATACGTCGACAACACACTACCCGAGCCATTCTCACTGCGATTGAGCAAGATGCGCTTCAAGACACCGATGTTCTCGACACAGGGAGTTAATGACATTGAACTCTTTGCCGTATTGCAAGAAACCGGAGCCTTGCGAGCCAAATGGAACGGCAACATCGCCACACAAGACCACGACCTTTCATTGACACTCAACAATATCAACCTCAAGGATATTTCGCCCTATTCATTGGATTTCTTTGGCTATCCTATTACCGATGGCAAACTCTCATTCCGAGGTCAAAATATCATTGACAACAGCGAACTAAAGGGCACAAACAAGTTGTCGCTATACCACCCTACGGTAGGCAACAAGCGTAGCGACGTAGATGCCGAATTTGGCATAGTACCCTTGAAGCTCGCCATGATTGTACTCACCGACCGTGAAGGCAAGGCCGATATTGACCTTCCTATATCGGGCAATATCAAGTCACCTCAATTCTCGTATGGCCGAATTATTGTACAAGCGCTTGTCAATGTGTTTGTTAAGATAGTAGCAGCCCCCATTGACTTATTGGCCGAGGCTTTCGGCCTCAATAGCGACGAAATTAAGGAGATTGAGTTTAGCGCATGGCAAAATCAATTTACCCCCGAGCAATACGACAAAATCGAGAAACTATCGAAAATCATCGCCGAAGAGCCCGACTTGCGCTTACACCTGCAACACGAAGTAAACTTTGAAAAAGGTATTCAGGCTATTGTCGAGAACGATATTAAACGCGATTATTACCTCTCACGCAACCCCGACCGCACCGAAGCATTGAATATGGTAGACATTGATACCTATCAGAAATTATCAACGAAAGACCCCCAATTGATTGCTTTTGCGGACTCGTTGCTCACCGTTCGCAATCAGCCTACCGACGGTAACTTCAACAACAAGATACATCGCCTTTATGGAGCCGATGCCGAGAATAAGTTGTCGCGTTACATCGAGATGCGCAACCGAATCATGATGATGCAATGGAATAAAGTACTCAACATGCCCGAAGGTTCATTGCAAATCACCACCCCCTCAATCGACGAAATCAAAAGTCACAAAGGCAAGACTCGTTACAACGTAGAGATAACCGCCAAAGGCGATGAGGTTGCAACCGAGGAAACGACCCTCACCGAAGATACAAATACACCCGAAACGAGCAATTAGAGAATGGCATACATAGTAACAGTATGGCATAATTGATAGAATTTCATTCACACATTTGGATTATTGAATCTTTATTACGATATTTGCGTTACGATAATTACGTAACGCAAATATTGAAATGAAGCCGAATAATCCTTTTCTCATATCAGGCTATCACAGCCCCGAATTTTTCTGCGATCGAGAGCAAGAGACAGCAAAAATTCTCAACGCACTCTATAATGGACGCAATACAACCCTTATTGCGCCCCGCCGCATGGGTAAGACAGGACTTATTCATCATGTCTTTCATCATCTTAAGGAGCAAGAACCCGATACGGTAACACTCTACATGGATATTTTTGCCACGCAGTCGTTAGGTGATTTTGTTCGACTATTCGCCAATACAGTACTTGGCAAATTAGATTCCGAGCCACAAAGAATTTTCAACCGCATCGGTCAATTTATTCGCAGTTGCCGTCCGGCTTTTACGATTGATGAGATAACCGGAGCTCCCAAAGTTACAATAGATGTTACCCCAAGAGAGGAGGTAAATACTTTAAAAGAAATATTTGATTACCTCGGATCATCTGAAAAGCGCTGCTACATAGCAATTGACGAGTTTCAGCAAATTGCCGAATACGAAGAGAAAGGTGTAGAGGCTTTATTGCGTTCTTATATTCAATTCTTGCCCAATGTCAACTTTATCTTTGCCGGTAGCAAGAAGCATGTGATGCAGGAGATGTTTACCTCATCGAAACGACCATTCTATCACAGCACGCAACTTATTACAATAGACGCCATCGACAGGAATGCATACGCCAAGTTTGCTATCGAGCATTTTGCCAAGAACAACGTAGAACTACCCAAAGAGATATTCGACACTATTTACGACAAATACAACGGACACACTTGGTATATACAGGCTATACTGAACCGCTTGTATGGATACAACGCTAATGTTGAAGCCTCTATGGTAGGTCTTTCCACATCGGAAATTATATCGGAGTACAGCTACTCGTATGCCGATTTGTTGAAATCATACTCTACCGGCAATATCAAGCTACTCAAAGCTATTGCCAGCGAAGGTTGTGTTAAGGAAGTCTTAGCAGGTAACTTTATTACCCAATATCGACTGCGTGCCGCTAGTAGCGTCAGTTCTTCTTTGAAAAAACTTCTCGAAAATGAGTTGGTATACCTAACCGATAATGGTTACATAATATACGACCGCTTCATGGGCGAGTGGTTGCACAGTTTGCCATTCTGACATTACCCCCACTACCGGCAAAAATGGGTTACCGGGGATTAGAACGGATATCCGATAGCCAAGTGCAATCGGAGGTTTTTCCAGAACGAGCCTTCGATGTTATAATAGCCCGACTTTTGTGTATAGTAGGGTGCGTGAATGGGTACGCCCACATCGATACGCACAACCAGATAGTTGGCTATGTCATAGCGTACACCCAATCCTGTTCCCAATGCAATGTCGCGACCAAATGATTTGAGTGTGAGTTCTCCTCCAGGGCGCAAATCATCCTTCTTCAACAACCAAATATTTCCGGCATCAACAAAGAGAGCACCCTCCAATCCGCCCCAGATGGGCACACGCAATTCGATATTGGCTTCCAACTTAAAGTTACCGGTCTGGTCAAAGAAACCGTTTTCGTTCGACACATCGGGGCGATAACTACCGGGGCCTATCGAACGTATCGTGAATGCACGCAAACTATTGGCTCCACCGATATAAAATTGCTCACTATAGGGCAACTCGGTTGCATTGCCATAGGCATATCCTGCACCGACATAGAGGCGCGATGCAATACACAACTTACCCGTAAAGTAATGGTAATACTTCAGCTCATTGGTGAGTTTTACAAACTGAGAGAAGGGATTGCCAAAGATTTTCTTTTCACCCTTCACGCCAAACAGTGTGTAAGCTCCATAAAATATATTACCGGCCTCACTAAAGCCTATCTGCCATACCCAACGATTCTTCTTCTCCTTCTCATATCCGTTGTCGTAGGTAAACATGTAACTCAACTTGGGGATAAATTGGTCTCGGAAGCTGAGCGCAATGGCCGGATTTTCGGCAAGGGTCTTATCAAACTCCTCTGTGGTACGAAGCATCTTGGTGTAGCCCAACTCAAAGGGTGTGAAGTTGTGCATCGCTGTTGACGAGGTATGGAACTCGTAGGCATAAGCGGTGTTGAACGAAACCATTCGGAAGTAGTGAGGACGATTCATGATGTTTGCACCCAACTGTATGCGAGTACTTGACTTGAGACGACGCAAGTATCGCGGCGGACGAATACCGAGCATGCGTGGGAATATCAACGAGCTATTCAATCCGAACTCATACGAATTGAAGAGCGAAGCATCCTTATCCTTACCGGTCTGCCATTCATAGCTACCATTGAGCGAAACCGATAGTTGCTCGCCACCGCCAAAGAGGTTGTTGTGTGAGAGTCCCAAGATTAATCCCGGGCCTAAATAGCTGTTTGACTTCGAGGCTACATTGGCCTCCACCATCATACTCATAGGCAAGGCATAGCGTAGGTCAATATCGACATCTATCGAATCGCGACCTTGTATCGAGTCGAATGGTGTAACATCCATTACCACCGAACGGAATATGCCAAGCGACGAGAGTTTGCGCAAGGATTGATTTTGCGCTGTCAACGAGAAAGTTCGTCCGGTGCGCATATCAATGCTCGACGGCAACAGACTGCGACGCAACTTTAATCCTTCGTAGGCATAAACATCCATCGAACGGAAAGACAACGTGTCGGGCACACCCTCACCCTCTGGCGGATGCATTCTTACGGTTATCCGTCCGGTCTTGTATGAACGCAACGCATCGTGTGGTGCTGTAGGGGATATTATCATACGCACATCTACCCTACCACTGTTGCGTGTAGTATCGGCCTGATACAAAAGGTATTCACTACGGAAATAATAAAAACCGCTATCGCGCAATTGGTGAGTGATACGCTCTCGCTCCAGAGCCAGCGTATCGGCACAATATCGTTGTCCTTTATACAACAGCGAGTTATCGGCAATGCTTCGTATTACCGTAGCCACATGAGTGGTATCAAGCGGGAATGATATGCTGTCGAGTGTATAAGGTGCACCGGCTACTACACGATAACTTACCGAGGCTTTCTTGCTGTTCTTTTTATCATAATTGACTGTATAACTCGACGTTGAGTTGAAATATCCGTTATTGAAAAGAATATCCTTAGCCATGCTTACACGTATGTCGGGGCGCACAGTTTGTATCAGCACCGGCTCAGCAGCAAAGATATTATACAACCATCCCTTTACGCTCTTTTCGTTGGTTGTATATAGGTTGTTCCAAGCCCACAACTCGATAGGCAGGAACTTGATAGAATTAGACGAGAAGAGAGCATTGTTGGGTGGCACTGACAGCGCATCCTTCACCTTACTATTGACCGCTGAAGCTATCTTGCCACCATCGGCAGTCTCAATAGTCATCTCCTTCACGCCGGTATATAATACATCGCCCTCAGCCAATCGCTTGGTTGTAGAACATCCTGTCATCATGATTATCACAACAACCAACAAGGATAATATGTATATCACACGCACTCTTTTCATGGCTCAACCTCCTCTTTCTCTTCGTGCGCTTGTGGCACAATGGTGTTAATGGGGGTATAATTGATGTTGACTATCGTGTCGGCTGGCGCACTATTCTCTTGCTTATTCTTGGTGTTGGGCTTGGGCTTTCTCCTGAAGAAATCCAAGAATGACAGCACCTGCTTGCGATACATAAAGCCTATACCGGTTTGGGTTATTTCGCCTTCGATAATGCTTTCATATCCGGTCTGGCGGAATACTTTCAGATACATATTTTCGCGCTTATCGAGACGATATTCCAACGAAATATCATCGATAAGGTTCTCACTCAAGTTTTGGGTAACATCTTGGTTTGAAGCATAACTACCACCAATAACGACCTTCAAGCGGTTGTCAAGAAGACTCTTAGAGAACTGGTAAGAATAATCGGTGCGCTGAGTGCCCGTTCCGTCAATACCATAGTTGTCGATACCAAAGGTAAGGTCGACACCCCGCAATGTACGTTGCGCCCATGTATTCAGCTCATACTCGAGGAACATATTGAGCGGATCATTAATCGAATAGTTATCAACAGCCGTAGCTAAGTCGCTGTATGAGTTATACAGCAACATATTCAATGCCTTTGTCTCACGCTGCTCGGCTGTGAGTGCTTGCAACTCATTATCGATAGTAAGGTCCTCGGTTGTTGCCAAGTCAAACGCTATATCAAGGTCCTTGAGTGTATTGGTGAGCTTAATAGAGATTTCAAAGTCGACCAAACGCGACTCGTCGCCACTCTTTACCGTCGAGCGCTGGGTTTGTATAGCCGTAATATTGAACAACGGATCGAGCATTTCGCCATTCCACGACACATAGCTGCCATCTTCTATATTGAATATTTTCTGCGAAATGATGGGCGGTGTATAGCGCACAAATCCTCCTGTCAGGTTATAGCGTCCCGACACCCTGTTGTCACCCAAGGCTGTGGCTGTATAGAGCAACTCGCCACCACCCACAAGGTCGACGCGGTTTTTACCATCGACCGACAGATTTACACCCAATTGTACTCCGTCATCAATATCTATTCCTATGGTAGCGGCAAAGTTATTGGTGCGTTTCTCAATCTTCTCATTGCTCTTATTGGTAGCAACAGTATCGGCAAAAGAGACAAAACTAACCATATCGGAGTAATCGGTACTCGACAACGATGAGCCACTCTGCATAACATAGGTTGCATTGGTTCCCGACAGCAACGACACCCCACCCGACACTTTCAAGTCATTGAGCGTACCTCTTACCTTGATGTCCATATCGGTAAATACCGAGCCGTAAATGATACTCGAACGATTCTCCTTGATACCTATGGGTTGGAAATTTTCGCCTTCGATGGTAAGGTTTACGCCAATATCATTCAGTCGCTTAAAGTTGATAGCTCCTACTATATTGAGCGGATTATTATTGACACCTCTTATATAGTAATTGTCAAATGTCAATCGGCTATTCTGTATCAACACCTTATCGTCACTCAGCGCAAGCGATGCACCTATCTGATTAAACTGCATTGTTGCCTTGTCAAATCGCACATTACCATTTACAACAGGTGCATCCAACGTGCCTGTAACGGTGAGTTTACTGTTAAGTTCTCCGGCAAAAGCCCCCATATTGGGAGGAAAGAAAGCATTAGCCACCGATAGGGGCATCTTATCTATCGATATCTCACCTATAATGGGCTGAGGCTTACCCACTCCGAGGTATGCAGTAGCCTCAAGCACATCATTACCATCGTGCGACATAAGGGCTTTCACATCATTACCACCCTCGTCATCCAAGATATACTCAAGTTCGGCATGCAGTGTACCTATACGAGTATTGTTGTATACATAATCAACAATATCAAATGCACCTGCCGCCTCTATGCCTTTGGGTGGCATATCGATGTACACATCGGCCGAGAGATTACCCGACATAGGAGCCACCAACGACGACACACTGAGCCATTCGGACAACTCGATGTTTTGCAAGTCGATATGTGTTCCACTCACATCCTTATTGCGCCTATCTTCGGTAGTAATAAAGAGGTGACTATTATCATAAGACAAGCGCACATCGGTATCTATTGTATGCTGAACATGGTTGATAGACAGGTAATTATCCTTATTCAACAACCATTTTTTATATCCGATAATAGGCTCTTTAGGACCAAAGGTGAGTTGTACGACATCACCTAAGAAATCAATCTTACATCCAAACAAGAAACCTATCTCCTGCTGACGGTTGCTCTGCAAGCAATATAATCGAGTACTATTACCCGACAAGAAGCCCTCTACATGCATATGAGCCAATTCGTCCATATTGCCGGGACGGTTGCCCAAGGCCAATCGATAATTGAGACGTTCGGCCTTCTCATAGGCATCTATCGTAACAGTATCGAGCAACATTCCCGATACTTCCAAGCGGTTCACCACTCCGGCAAGATTGAACAACGAGTCGTTTGAGGCCTCAAAGTCAAGACTTGCAAGACGTATACCCTTGCTGTTGATATAACGCTGTACAACATTGTTTCCGGCCATGTGTGCAGTAAAGACAAACGGTGGCAGACCTCTGTGCAACTCATCCATGTCGAGGCGCTGTGTCTGGAAGATTGTATCGACCAACTGCGTAAGACGCTCAAAGCTCGGCTGTAGATTTTTCAACCCTGTATCGGACGATATATTCACTTCAAAATCGCCGGTACGCACATCCACATAGCTATATGTTATATCACTTGCAGCCAACAAACTTATGGGATTGGCATAATAACGATATTCATCCAATCCCACCACAAGGTCTTTGATGGCGACATCGGCTTGTATGATGCTATCGATATTCGACACCACCATTTCGGTCTTGATACTGCCGGCTACATCAAAGGGTGTCTGCGAGAAGCGAAGCGCTTCCAAGTCAACCTTACCCACCTGTGCCGAAACATTGGCAGTGAGCATATCGGGCATAAGCGCGCCTTGTGCATCGATGTGCAAGTCAAGCTCTTGTAAGTCGCTTGAGGCGTTCATTGACCATTGTTGCTCCACAACTTGAGCCATCACATCTATGTTGTGATACAGATAGTGACGATACTCAAGTGTATCAAGATGTAAATGAGCATATAAAGTTGTCTCGGGCTTATCGAAAGAGAAATGCGCTCCATTCAACTCGGCTTGTGCAGTAAGCATTCCAATGGTATCGCCGGGTATAAAGACATTCATAGGTAGTTTGTGCACCTTAGCCCTCACATTATACGACTCACTATTAAGGTTATAGTCGGCATTGGCCAATATATCGCCACCTATACAATGCAACGTAGCATCAGCCTCAACATTACTACCCGACACATGTGCATTAACATCGGCCTTTATCGGCTCTGCCACTAAACGTTGAGCAAGGAGTGTATCGGACACAAAATTTTCGAGCGAAAAGCGTCTTGCACTCCTAAACGCACATGAAACATTTACACTACGCTTTTTCTCATCCAAGGGGTTGCTTAATCGTGCACGGCTATCCAATGTGAAAACACCCATTTGTGATAGATTGAACTTATCTACAACAATATCCCGAGCCACACCATCGATATCAATATTGGCTGCAATCACATCGTGAATGGGTAATATAGAGCGATGGCGAGTAGAGTGTATATAGTATTGGGTCGCATCGGGATAGATGTAGGCTATATCGCGACATGACAGATGGGCTTGTGCCAACAAACGCAATTGTGCCTCGGGGTTGTTATCCATAAGGCTCATATCAACGTCGGCAGTAGCCGACAAATCGCTGAATGGTGTCCTCAACATGAAATCAGAGAGCCTCAACACGCCATCATCGGTCATTGCAAAGTGGCATTGCGCCTGCGTAACACACAATCCCGAACGCTCATAGAACGAAAGCGTATCGAGCGATAAATGCAGTTCGCCTCCTCGGTTATAGACATCGGATAATTGCAAGTTGATACGACTTGCCTCGATATGAGAAAAGTCCATTCCGCGCGTAGGCTCAGCAGTCGAGGTAATATACGAGGCATTGTTATCGACCAACTTTACTTGATGCACACGCACCTCCCATGGTTGTGTAGCTGTGGTATCAATCGGGACATCCGCAGTCGACTCGACCGAATTATCATCCTCATCCGAAGGAAGTGCTACATAACGGTAATGACCTTGTGCAATATCAACAGAGTGTACATCGACCCATTGGCGTGCAAGCGAAATATTTGCTCCGGCAAGTTCGCCATCACCCATATACACCTGCAACGTATCGAAAACGCCCGGCATACTCATGGCTAAATCGACATGCGATAAATGTAAACGCTCCAACTCTACATCCCATGCAACAGTAGCACTTGTATCTTGAGCCGTCGTATCGGGCATACTCTTATAAGACAACGCGATAGTCGAGTTGTCGAGCGCTATTTCACCCACTTTCACGTGGCTGTCAGATAGCCCAATTATACCATCTAACAACGCCACACGACCTATCTCGGCAGCAAGGTTAAGAGATGAATCGGGGGTAACATAATAGGCTCGCGCATCATGCAACGACACATTGCGCACAACAACTTTCTGTGTTATCAAGGGCATTAATGCCACGTCGGCTTGCAACTCTCCGGCTACTGCCAACGTATCACTTTCCGACGTTGTAAGTACGACATCATGTAGCGCAAGTCGCAACGGAAACTTCAAGGAGAAACGCTCCACCGACAAGCCTATAGGAGTGTGCGATGCAACCCATTGTTCGGCATAATTGATAACCGCACGTTGCACCGGAGGCAAATATACCAACAATGGTAGCAACACAACAAGTGTCACTATCACTATGGCAGTGGTAAGTATTTTTCTCAGTCGAGGTGTCATATCCTTGCTACAGTCTCATTTTAAACAACTTTAAGCCATCGTTACCATTTGCATGAAAAACATTCGACAGTCGCTATTGTTTATTTTATAGTAACCTATAAATTCAAATGTAAAAGTATGAAAAAATTATGGATTAATGCCCTTTTATCGGCTTTGTTTATCAGTATTTCTATATTTGTTTATGCCGAAAGGAGAGAAAAAGAGGTAAATCCCGAAAAATTACCTCAAAATGTACAACAATTTATATCAACACACTTCAGCAACGAGTCCATTACCGGAGCAAAGGTTGTGAAGTATGGCTATCACAAAGTAATGCTGACAAACGGATATGAAGCACTCTTTGACCGTCAAGGCAAATGGATAGAACTCGACAGCGAAAACAAACAACCTCTGCCATCATCCCTCATGACATTGCTACCCCAACAAGCACAAAAGTATATGGCTCAAAAGCACCCCGATTGTAAAGTATGCAGCATCGAGCGCAACTCGCACGGATATGAGGTGGAAACCTTAGAAGCACAACCTCTGAAGATACACTTTGACCCAAAAGGTGCCTTTATAAACGAACTGATAGATTGAGCATATTATCCTCAACAACAAGCGAGCGACTTTAGTTTGAGTCGCTCGCTTGTTATGTATAGATATTAACCGTTAAATGGGATATGGACAGGCTCGGGACGCGGAGCAAATACAATACGACTGCGACACAGAGTATTGCCGTCGTGGCGCAACTCGAGCGTATGGTCATACTCGGCCTTTATTTCGCGATATACATCAATCTCTATACCCGGGCGTGCTTCATGCGCATACGCAATCTCAAAGCGAGTTACACGATTGTTGTCAAACCATTCGAAAGGATACTGATTGAGCAAATACTCGACATAACGCGCACTATTGACATGGCGATTGAGGTCGATATCACTGTATCGCACGGCAAAAGAGTCAATCTTCACACCCTCCTCGGCACGCATACGTGTGGGCGGGTCGATGGGACAAGGACGGTCGAGTACATAGCTACGCAATTCGTTAAGTTCCTCCATATTGGCTGTGCGACGAGCCTCAAGGTCGAGTACCAACCATATTGTGCGAGCATAGCCACACACCTCACCACGACTATCGAGGATAGCCATGTTACGAGTTGAGAAACGTGTATTATAATCCTCAATCCACGTTTCGAGGGTATAGTTTTCGTTAATTGCAGGGAAACGCTTCATCTCGATAGAGAGTCGCGACAACACCCATGCAGTGCGACTTGCTATCATTTTTTCATATCCTACACCCCACGAGTCGGCATGCATTGATGCTACCTTAATAATACGTCCGACCAAGAACGATAGCGACATTTCTTGCTGTCCGTTACACTCACCGGGGGTCAATGTAAATGTTTTGGTATAGAGTTTCTGTTTCATTTCTCAGGAAAAGTTTCAATTCGCAACTATTTTTTGCGATGCGAAGATAATAAAATTTCTCAAAATTTAGTGCACACACCCAATTTGTATTATCTTTGTATGTTTATAACAGCTACACGACACAAGAATGAAGCACGCACCCACATATCGACACTGGTTTGTAAGTATCATTGTGATGCTTATTGTGTGCATTGTGGTAGGATGCAGCCCCACTCGGCATGTACCCGAAGGCAAATACCTGCTTGACAACGTGACTATAAAGACCGACAACAAAAACGTATCGGCCGGAAGTCTCAAAAAGTATATTCTACAAAACCCCAATTATCGCATTCTGGGATTTCTCCCCTTACAACTCACGCTATACAATTTCTCGGGCAAAGACACCACCAATGCCATCAACCGTTGGCTGCGCAACATTGGTGACGCTCCGGTATTGTACAGCGAGGAGGCTATGCAATCATCTTGCTACCAACTATCCAAGGCTCTGTCGAACATGGGCTATATGCATGCCGAAGTTACAGCCGACACTATCGTAAAAAATCGACGCATGAATATTACTTACCATGTAAAAGCCAATGAGCCGTTCTATATCGACACATTGATATTCGACTTTCCACACGCCGATATCGATAGTATAGTGCGTTCACAACCAACCCTCATCAAGAAGGGTATGCTACTTGACGGCTCCTTGCTCGAACAGGAGCAAAACCGTCTTACCGCCCAATTACGCAACAACGGCTACTTCAATTTTATCAGAAATTACATCTATTTCAACGCCGATACAGTATCGTCATCGCGCGGTGTTGAGCTTTCGGTCTCTTTACGCCCCATGCCTTCGGTGGTCGATGCAAGACTGCCTCAATCGTACGATAATTACCACAGATATTATATCAACAAGGTATATATCATTACCGACCCACTACTTAGCAATCTCAATCTATCGGACATTGATGTGAGCAATGCCCAACAGTATAAGCATGTCAATATCGTACACGGCGAGGATCATTACCTCACCGACAGGGCTATCGCCGACAACTGCTTTATAGAGCCCGGCAAAGAATACAAAACCGACGACGTCAATCGCACATATACCTCGTTCGGACGGCTTTCGTACCTAAAGAGCATCAACATTCGATTTGCCCAACACGAGATTAGCGATGATAACAACCTATTGGACTGCTACATCTTTTTGGCTCCCGGTCGTGCTCAAAATATCAGTGCCGAGATTGAAGGAACAAACTCGGAGGGCGACTTGGGTGTAGCTGCACAATTATCATATCAGCATCGCAACATCTTCAAGGGTTCAGAGACGCTTACCACTGAGATACGCGGTGCATACGAGAGTGTATCGGGCACGATACAAGGTATTATCAACAACCACTACACCGAGTTGGGTGGTCGCATAGGTCTGAAAGTACCCAAGTTTGTATTCCCCTTTGTGTCAAACAACTTCAGCCGACGTATTCTTGCAACAACCGACTTTGATGTATCGCTCAACTATCAGCAACGACCCGAGTACACACGCATCATAGCCGGAGCAGGATGGCGATACAATTGGTCACGCCAGCGTCACCGCCATCGACTCGACCTACTCGACATCAACTATGTATACCTGCCACAATACATGGATGGTTTCCTCGAAGAGATTGCTCCCGCCAACCCGCTATTGCGCTATAGCTACGAAGACCACTTCATCATGAGCATTGGTTACAACTACTACACCAGCAATGTGGCTCAAAATACACCGCTACAAAATGCCATCCAACGCAATGCCTACACACTACGCGCTTCGATAGAGACTGCCGGCAACTTGCTATACGGCATATCAAACGCCATCAATGCACCCAAAGACGACGGATACAAAATCTTCGGCATACGATATGCTCAATACGTCAAGGCCAACTTTGACTACAGCTATCTGCACAACTTCAACAAGAATCACTCATTGGCCATGCACGCCGGAGTGGGTATAGGCTTACCCTACGGCAACTCGACGGTAATGCCTTTCGAAAAACGCTTCTATGCCGGAGGTGCAAACAGTGTGCGCGGATGGTCGGTGCGTTCACTGGGTCCGGGCAGCTACAACGGATACAACAACTACAACAGCTTTATATACCAATGTGGCGACATTCGCCTCGACCTCAGCATTGAGTACCGCGCCAAGTTATTCTGGAAAATCGAATCGGCCATATTCATCGATGCCGGTAATATATGGACAATAGACGATTACGAGACACAACCCGGTGGAGCATTCCGCTTCGACACATTCTATAAGCAGATAGCCTTGGCTTACGGAGTAGGCCTTCGACTCAACTTCGATTTCGTCGTTATCCGTGCCGATGTGGGTATGAAAGCCTATAACCCCGCCGACAACGCCGTAAAATGGGCCATTGCCGACCCCGACTTCAAGCGCGACTTTGCTTGGCACCTTACCATCGGTTACCCGTTCTAACGGATTAAACACACTGAATTTGCGCCCTACAAAGCCATAAAACAACAGAAAAGGCAATAGTTTTCACAATTTTCAACCTCCTATTTTCATTTTTCAATTTTAATGCTTACCTTTGCATCGCTTTTTAGGTCGGTTGAGTAGCTCAGCTGGATAGAGCAACAGCCTTCTAAGCTGTGGGTCCAGGGTTCGAATCCCTGCTCAATCACAATCGACAGCCATCTTGCACACCAAGGTGGCTGTTTTTTTATTCATGGCTATGCACACCTAAAAAAACAAACCCAAACGTCATGCCGATACGTTTGGGTTTGCTCAATTTAACCTATTAGCTTATGAAAAAATTATCTTACCACAACTTTTCTGATAGAATAGTTGTTATCTTCTGTCGATACTTTTACGATATAAACTCCTGCGGGGAGGTTCTCATGTGACATTTCAGAGCCATTTACCGAGTATACCTTAAGTTCGTTGTAACGACCATCAACAACGATGTCATTATCCTCAACTCTTACTCTCACATCATCGGCAAGTGATGCTTCTACGCTACTGAAATAAAAGTCGGTAAAGGGCCGCATGATTGAGTTCTCTATCACACAACTCGATGCATCATCCGCATCATAATCACTCACAAATGCGATGATTTCCATATTGTCACTCACCCATTTGTCTTTGATAGTGAAGTCGTATGTGTATTTAAATGTGTTATCCTCATTCCATGTTATCTCTTCACCCCAACCCCACGGGTCGTTGAATGCACGAAGAGCATTGTTGTGAATATATTCCGTGCCGGCTCCCGATTGATTACGGGCTTTGATATTATTCTCGGTAAGATAAATGGTAATGCGAGGAGTATTCTCACAGAATATAATACTACGTTCACCGGTTACAGTTACCGACAAGGTCTTGGTCTCCACATCATACGAGGCATCCATTTCAAGTCCAACATAAGCCGGTTTGTCAAGGCGATAACGGAGTTTATCAGCCATCTTTTCAGCAGAGCCGGGATTGCTCCACACGCCTGTACGGTCGGACATAAATGCAGGAGCATAAGTACTACCACCTTGATTGAACAGCCAAAGCATATTCTCCGAGGCATTAACTGTAAGCCAATCGGTATAGTAACCTGCGTGGTGACATATCAGATTGAGTTGGTTATTGGGGTACTCTTCTTTAAGTATATCCATTGCTTCATGCAGAGTAGCCGATCCACCGGGACAATTGGGGCATTGTTCGGTTGTAAATTCTTCGATGACGAGATTACGTTCGTACACCTTATTAATTACATTGAATAACAACTCTTTACTATTATTTTCTATATATTGATCATCGCCTTCATTGAGTTTTATGATGGAGATAGTCATTTTCACGTCTTCTTTTAGTTCTTGCAATGTAGGATGAATAACAAACTCGAAACTACCTAATGTATCATATTCAAGATTGCAATCGACATGTGTTACAATAGGCTCTAAATTTTCAATCGCACACTCCACATCAAAACCGGTAATAGTGTATGTAGCCACATTGCGCACACCGACACTCACTTTCATGGGTGTGTCGATGGGATAATTTTCAGGAATAACGGCGTTTTCCAACTTAAGGTCGAATTTAGGCAAATTCTCACCTGTTACAACCGCTTCGATACTTGCCACACCATATTCGGTAGGCGATTGCCACTCTTGGTCACTGCCCAATTTTACAAACAAGGCATTCTCTTCATACACACCTACGGTAGATATACCAAAGGCTGCACCCTTCTGTACGATAGTGTATCCTATGTACAGGCCCTTTTCACCTGTTATCTCATAAGGCGTAGTTAAAGTAACATCGTTCCAGCCTTTAACAATTTTTTCGGCGGTAGTCTCAACAAGATTTTCTCCATCCAGTTCGGCACGTACCCAAACAGTAAGTTGGGTCAAATTGAGTTTTGTCGAAAGTCCGGCTTTTATTGTCTCAATTTTATTTCCCACATGGTTATCCAAGATTGCTTCGGGCAAGTAGATAGCAGCCTCAACGGTGGTAGCTTCAGACACGCCAAATTGTCCACTCTTGGCAACCTCGCCATTACAATAGCCCAAGCGTATCGATGTTGCTTGTGCATGTGCTCCTATAAATGTAAATAGGATGCTTATAAGTAGTATAAATTTTCTCATGAGTTATGATTATTAGCAGGTGGGGTGTTGCCCCCACCTGCGTTATTCACTGATACAATTTACTTGTTTCTTACAATAGCTTTCTTCGCTGCAGAAGAACCATCACTGAATATAGTCTTGACAATATAGATACCATTTTCGGGTTTCTCTATTCTCATACCGTCAATGCTGTAGAACTCTTGAGAAGTGATAACTTTGTTATTGTTCTCAACTGAATTGATACCTGTTGTACCATCATATACAATAAGGTCATCAATCTTCAACATCCAATGGTTTTCACAATCGTGGTGACGGAATGCCAAATGACAAGTCTTACCGGCATACGATGAAATATCAACTTCACGCATTTGCCACTCTTCAGTATCGGGTGTTTCATTGTACAACTCTACCCAATCAGCTTCGTTGAATGTCTCGGCAAGCTCCTTATCGGTAATATATACGGTATAAGTATCACCTACATAATCTCCGGCAGCTTGAAGAGCTACCCACCAAGTAAGTCTTACATTTTGAACCGAAGTCTCGGGGATGGTAAATTCTGGAGAAATAGCCCAGTTATCGGGAGTCAATCCACCCAAGTTATAATTGTATGACATTGATACAAGAGCCTGACGACCACTGCGTACATATTTTTCTTCTTCACCACCTAAGAGGTTAGAGGCAAGATCCCATGTCAAGCCATCAACGTCACGGTCATAAGCCAACCATTTGGCTGCATTGTCCTCAAAGTCCTCGAGAAGAAGTGTTCCTTCACGTGACAATGCTTCACCCTTACATTTGATGATTACTTGACCGACTGTTGTTTCAAATACCAAGTCACTCTCATATACTCCGGCTTCAATCGGATTGAAACGTACAGGAATAGTCAATTTGTTATTGAAAGCAATAGGCCAGTTTCTAGTCAAGTCTGCTTCGAAAGGACCTTCGCATGATACACTATAGATTTCAAAACTTTGACCACCGACATTTGTGAATGTCACTGATTGCTTTTTGCTCGGGCTTCCTGTATATACATTCTCAAATTCCATCTCATCTACGTCAGTTTCCACGGCATAGTCTTCAAAGTCTTGAAGATGGAGCTTCAAGTTATATAAAGTCAAGCGGTCTTCACCCCAAGTCTCATTGTCACCACCTTGGTCAAAGCGTACCATAATATAGTGCTCTCCGGGAGGGAAGATTGTGTATTGAGAGTAATCCATCCACTCATCCGACTTAGCAATAAGTTCCTCTGAACCCATTTCAACCTCGTACAATCCCTCAAGATATGCATATTCAATCCACTGGTACATAGTCATGGGTTGTTTGATTTCAAGCGAACCTTGCTCACCATTTACATATTGATACTGACTGTTATAAGCGGCCTTTCCACTGAAACGGGCATTCCAAGACAAAGTACCAAGCTTACCATCGGGAATAGTAAATGAAGCCTTCAACCAAGAAGTAGTAGGAACGGGGTCGAGCACTTTAGATGTTGAGTTGTAAGCAACACCGTCTTCAACGATATAAGGATTATCGGGGTTAGTCTCAAAGACAAAGTCACCCTCTAATACGATAGAATTGAAGTCGGGCATCTCGCGAACAAACGCATGGTTGTGCAATGTAATATCACCGGCTGTGGTTGTGAGGACAATATCACCCTCGAATGTACCGGCAGCATTAGCTTCAAATTTTATAGTAACGGGGAGTGTTTCCATCAAGGCAGCCTCGGCATCGGGGATGGTAACAGAGAAGTTTTCGGTTGATGTAGCCGAGAGGAGTTTCAAAGGTTGCTTACCCTCATTGAGGAGGTTGATTATTTGTGCGCCACTTATAGTTGCTCCCTCAATGATGAAGTTACCAAACTCTACCAAGTCCGACTCTACGCTTACTTTATAATCTACAGCTTCAACACAGTCAAAACTCAAGTCATAAACACAGAATTTATCAATATCGGCGCCGGCATACGGTGCTTCCCAACTAAATCTTACGGTGTGCTTACCGGGACCGAAACTTTGGGTATTTGACATATCATAGTCTATCACATTCTGATATACATAAGCAGCATAAGGATTGATGTGCTCATCGATAAAGATACCACCCAATGCATTCCAACCTACCGATGATGTTACAACACCTTTCCAAGAGAAGGTTCCGATACAACCTTCGGGTACTTCAACAATAGCAGTCAAATAAGAGGGAGTATAAGTTCTCACTCCCGAAGGGATAGTCATCTTAGCGACTGTCTTTCCTTCAACCAATGTCTCATCAAGAGCAAAGGGGTATTCCATACCTGTTCTCAACTCTATTTCACCATTCAATATAATGGGAGAATAGTCGGGATAAGGTATTGAAGTAGCATATAATTGTATAAGGTTGTCGCCATTGTCAGTTGTAACAGTGATGATACCTTCATACTCTTGATTGGCTTCAGTTGCTTCAAAATTTACAGTAACTGTAGCTGCTTGAAGAGGCTCGATAATTCCCGATTCGGGAGTAACAGTAAAGCACTCACCCTCAAGGGCAACTACATATTCACCTGCAACCTTACCGATGTTTACCATCTTAAATGTAGAGGTAGAAGGATAGTTGATGTACAATTCGCCAAAATCGATGGCCTCGGCAAACAGAAGTATGTTGGCCTCTTCGCTTTGGTGTGTAAGAACAGTCTTGGCAAAACACTCTTGAACACCATACGATTGTGTACCATCGGCAGTGTACATTGAGCAACCATAATGTTGATCGGTAGTTATGCTATTAGTCTCCTTGTCTATAGTAAATACCAATTCGTCATGAACTTCCACCAACATACCACTTGCATCTACCTTACCGGCAAACATTACAGCGGGGTATACACCATAGAAATTACCTACAACAGTAGCATCTTGAAATACCGATGAAGTGGGGATGGTAATAGTACCGGCAGCCTCGTCATAAGTACCAACGATATCTTCCTCGGTGGTAGTATCCCATTCCTCGCCGGTATCAAGATTGAAAAGGTTAGAGATAGTTGCTACAGTACCATCAAGAGTAACATCAACATCCCACATCAACACATCACCATTGAGATAGGCAAATGAGTAGCCTGAATACATTGATTGTTGTACAGCCAAATAAGTTGTGGTTGTTGCAGCCGCTTCTTTGTAAGCGTGTCTCAAACCGGCCTTTCTTTGGGGTCTTTCTTTTACCAACTTGGCATCTGCGGCTATTTGCTCGGGTGCCATTTTTGTAATATCAACCTTTTGACGCAAATCGTATGGGTCATTTGTAGGTTGAAGACCGATGCTTTGAGCATTGGAGGGTGCGAATATTGCCAATACCATTGACAAAATTGCTAACGAAAGTAGATTTTTCTTTCTCATCGCACATTGAATTAAAGTTAATATTTGATTGAATTATAAAAAATAAATTTGAATTCTTTTGGACAAATTTAATGTCATTTTATAAACAAACAAATACCAAATTTATCAATTTACGATTTTGAATTATAAATTGCTATTCTCAAACACTATTTTTTTAATAATTGAACATTCTCGCGATATGCCGATGGCGACATGCCAACTTTGTTCTTGAATATAGTAAAGAAATTGGACAGAGAATTATAACCTATAGATATTGCAATAGCCTTGATGGGTTCGTTATTCGCAGAATCAGACAACAGCTCTATAGCCTCTTTAATGCGATAGTTGTTTATATAGGCCGAGTATGAAAGTCCACTGCTCTCATTGATGACTTGCGACAGATATGAACGATTGGTATTGAGCATTTGAGCCAACTTCTCGATAGTCAAGTCGGCATCACGAAAGACCTTTTCGTTTTTCATCAGATTTTCTAATCCTTCAAAGAGGTCAC
>JAGBHF010000072.1 GCA_017935645.1 Bacteroidaceae bacterium
AACATGTAAACGAACTCATATTACCTCATGGTGTATACCTTGTTGTAATTAACAACAAGACCTATAAGATTGCTTTATAAGCACTACCCTACGACAAGGTATTGATAAATAACAATACTACCTAATACCCGCCCTATACGCTACGTGCCCGCCGGCATATTCGTATAGGGCAGGTTGGTTTTTGTCTGCTCTACTTCTACAAATTGATATTGCGATATCGTGAATTATTAACTCAAAATATTATCTTTGCAACTCGAAAATTTTCTCTCTTAACACAAAAAACAATGAAAAGAGTCCGCATCTTATTTTTAACTATTCTATGCTCGGTCATGAGCTTTATAAGCATGGCCGAAGTTATCACGGCTGATATTGCCAAAGAGACCGCCGATAACTTCTTGTCGCTCGACAAGGAGTGGCATTGTGCAACCGAGGCTGACATACAATTGGTCGAAAAAGAGGGCATTGCGGCGTACTACATTGTACAATACAAAGCCGGTGGATGGGCTATCGTGGCAGCACAGTCATCATCATCGCCCGTTATTGGTTACAACACAACAGGTGAGTTTGCAGCACCGGCGCCTGTAAGCGAACTGCTTGACTTCAATGCCAAGCTCATTACCGCACGCGCCCAAGAGCCGGACAACGTTGAACACATTGGTTGGAGTCGTGTAAAACAACGCAAGGCTATGGCTCAACACAACAACACGCCCGATATAGCTCCCCTCATTACCGTCAATCTTAATCAATCACTGCCATTCAACTTGGCGTGTCCTTTGGTTGACGGATTTAGTAGTGCGACCGGTTGCGTGGCTGTAGGTATGGCACAAGCCATGATGGTGCAAAGCTATCCTCCCAGACCCTATGGTAGCAATTCATACATCAGCTCCGGCACAGGAATAAACAGCATCGATTATGACGCCGAGCCGGCATACGACTGGGAAGCAATGCGCAATTTTGAACAAACCGGCAATTACAACGAAATAGCCCGCTTCTTGTACCACATAGGTGTATCGGTAAATATGGAGTATGGATTGGCTGGCTCGGGCGCTGATACAGAATTGATTGCCGGAGCTTTAATCAAACACTTCGGATACAGCAATAAGACGATATATTATACAGCAAAATGCCCCGACAGCGACGAGTGGCTCGAACTGATACTCAACGAACTTGTACACGGACGTGCGGTAATATATAGCGGTGCGAGCGAAAAGATGGGTCACTGCTGGAACATCGACGGATGGAACCAATCGACCCAAATGGTACACTGCAACTGGGGCTGGAGTGGTATTGGTAACGGATACTTCAGCCTGGATAATATGACCGACGAGTATCAAGGTGTGTCTTTCTTATACGACCACGGAGCCATCTTGGGTGTTGTTGCTCCCACCCCTGCACCCTTCGAGATACTTCTACACAACACTCAATTTGCCATTGGTACAGAGGCGGGTACAGCATTAACCTATGTGGAGACCGTATCGACCGAAAGCAGCGCATCGTACACCTACGAGCTTTCGGGTCGCGAGGGCGCATCTACATCCTACCAAATAATAGATAACCAACTCGTCACTACCGAAACCATTGACGATAGCGACAAATTCAAATACGTGCGCATCAAGAGTACGAATGTAACAACCGGTGAGTCTTTCGAGAAAGAGTTCACTATAGTTACCACTGTTGCAAGCACCTGCAAACTATTGGGCATATACGATGCACAGGCACAAAGCATGTTTGAAGACTATCCCATCCAAGAGTGGCAAGTAACTATCACGGCCGACCGTCATGATCCCAACAAAGTGTGGTTGCGCCCTATATGTATGTTCAGCACACTTATAGCCGAGTCTATTACCCCCGTATATGCCATATACAACGAAGCCGACAGTACATTAACCTTGCCCTTGGGTCAGGTAGTGTTTGAGAACGCCAAGAATAAAATGATTATAGGTACATCTGTCGACAATAGTGAAATTAACACATCGGGCGACCTCATATTACCTATTACCCAAGACGATAATGGCTTGAAGATCGCATTTGCCGAGGAGTATGTATTTGGTGTAGGCAACATCAACACCAACAAGTGGTGGTATCAGGCATTGTATAACATAACTTTTACACAAAAGAATTATACACAAACTACCCCCTACGATATAGAATTGAGTAATACAACATTTGCTATTGGCTCGGTGGCTAACACCAAGTTGGCCGACGTCGGTGTGCTGTGCGACGACCACACTGCAACTTTCTGCTATGAGATATTAGGCCGAGATGGTATGGCTTCGCCCTATAGTGTTGTTGACAATACAATCGTATCGAGCGAGGCAATAGCCGACAGCGACTCATTTAAGTATATGCGCATAAAGGCTACAAATGCCCTTACAGGCGAGTCGTACGACGAGGAGTTTGAGATTAACATCGTTGAGAACATGTCGGGCACATTGGAGGGCACATATAGTGCCTATGCCCACACCGCCATACCCGGTAATCGCAACGAAGGATGGCAAGTAACCATCACCGCCGACAAGGAGCAGCCCAACATTGTGTGGATAAGCCCCATATTTTTATTTGCCGACTTTGAGGCCAAGGACTTTAATCCTGTATATGCCTACTACGATGTCGTGGCAGGAACTCTCAAGCTGCCATTGGGACAATTGCTTCATGAGCAAAAGGGTTATTACCAATTCATTATTGGTGCTACAAACGACGCACAGACAATAGACATAGAAAGTAGCGTTGAGTTGCAAGTAATACACAATGAGGGAGAGACACAAATATGCCTTGACCCCGATTACATCATAGGCATAGGCAACGCCATAGGCAATAGCTGGTGGTATCAAGGCTTGCGCCATATTACTTATAGCAAAAGAACGACTGCCGAAGTAGAGATAGACGGCATCTGCTACAACATTACTGACGAAGATGCCAAGTGTGTTGAGGTAACATATAAGGGCAGCTCATACTACGAGGAGAAGAACGAATACAGTGGCTCGGTAGTGATACCCTCGACCATTGCCATAGAGGGCTCTACATACCATGTAACCGCTATCGGAGACTATGCCTTTGCCAAATGCGATGGACTCACCGAGATAACCATACCCGAGAGCATTACTTACATAGACAAATATGCCTTTGCATCATGCTACGGACTGACAACCATCCGCGTAGAGAATGCTATACCGGCCACAATATGCGAAACATCATTTATCGAGGTAGACAAGAGCATAGCCCTCAGCGTACCCGTTGGATGTATCGACACCTACAAGAGTGCCGAGTACTGGAGCGAATTTACCAACATACAGGACTTCAGCAGTGTAGAGAGTGTTGTATCGGATAGCCTCGTAGAGGTATACACCCACAATGGCACAATAGTCATCAACGGCACTGCCGCCGACGCCGTGGTAGACATCTACTCGATGAGCGGAGTACTACTCCACCACACCCCTGCACACAACATAGCCCACATTACATTGCCACGTGGCATATACCTCGTGCAAGTAGAAGGCACAACACACAAGGTAGTGATATAAGCAACGCGCCACACAGCACACTAAAAGTACAAACGCCCCTGCACGAGACAAACCGTGCAGGGGCGTTTGCATTATGATGCAAAAGAAATGCAAACGAAAAGAGCAGTTGATATAATATCTTTCGTCGGCAAACCATTATCGCATAAAAAAATCAATAATACTATTATCTCTGTTTGGGTTGATTATTCCAACAGATTTTGTTAACTTTGCATTCCAAAACGAAAAAGAGATGATGCAACTACAATATATGAGCCTGGCAAGCGGTAGCAGTGGTAATTGTTGCTACATAGGTACCGAAGAGTATGGTATCCTAATAGATGCAGGCATAGGGATTCGCACCATCAAGAAGGCTCTCAAAGACAACAACATACCATTTGAACGCATCATAGCACTCTGCATCACTCACGACCATGCCGACCACATCAAGGCTGCTGGTCACTTGGGTGAAAAGATGGGTATTCCTGTATATACTACTACCGCCATTCTCAACGGTATGAATCGCAATTACTGCATGAATGATAAGATATGCAGTGCCCACCGAGAGATTGTGAAGGAAGTACCATTCATGATACGCGACTTGGAGATTACGGCCTTTGAAGTTCCTCATGATGGCAGTGATAATGTGGGCTATCGCATAAGATATGGCGAACACACCTTCGTTTTGGCTACCGACATGGGACACATTACCCCCACAGCAGCAAAGTACCTATCGGAGGCCAACTATATGGTTATCGAGGCCAACTACGATGCCACCATGTTGCAAAACGGCCCCTACCCGCTGCACCTGAAGCGTCGCATTGTTGCACCCCGCGGACATATGGATAATGCCGAGACAGCCGAGTTCCTGGCTACAACCTACCGCCCCGAGCTTACACACATATTCCTGTGCCACCTCAGCCTCGACAACAATCACCCGCAACTTGCCTATAAAACCATTGAAGGCCGATTGTACAACGAAGGCATAAGAGTAGGTAAAGATGTGCAACTGATAACATTAGCACGCAATCATGCCTCGCAACTTTATGTGTTTGAAAAATAATTTTTATTTTTTTTGCTCAAACTATTGCAGTTTACAAAATAAAGATATATCTTTGCACTCGCAAAACAAAACCAACGCATGACTCCGTAGCTCAGTTGGTAGAGCAAATGACTCTTAATCATTGGGTCGAGAGTTCGAGCCTCTCCGGGGTCACAAGGTAAAAGGCTTTGAAAATGAGCATTTTACGAATTGAATGAGATGGGAGACCACTCAAAAAGTTGTTCAAAAAAAACAGAAAAACGCCCAAATTTGGGACTTTTCAATTTCCAAAATAATTTCCAAAATTTTGGATGCTGTTTTTGAGAGCAACTTTTTTTTATATCTACTTTTACGCTGTGGTAGATTTTTTAGCCAACTTGGCTGAGTAAAGTTGTTAAAAAACATAAATCAAAGTTGAGGATGGATGTTGAAAATCCCCTGCTTGGATGGTTTCTGTTTTCTTAACAACATTTTTTATGGCTACATTGAGATTATGTGTCCGCGAAGATAGATGGACAGCACAAGGTAACAGCGTGAAGATTGCACTCGCGCACAAGGGTGCTACAGTTTATATTCCTACGCCGGTGGTATTGCGCGACCCAAAGCAGTGGCGCGATGGTCGTGTGGTGCAGCATGAGTGTGCACGAGATTTGAACAAGAAGCTGAGGAATATGCTCGGGGACTTGGAGGATAGGCTCTATGAGGTTGTTGATATTGGGCAGTATAGTTGTAAGGCTTTGCGTGATGTACTGATGGGTGAGCGTAGGGCTAACGAGGAGATGACCTTGGTGGATGCCATGTATGAGTACATCCACGAACTTACGGAAGATGGTCGCGCGAGTTATGCACGATTTTATATTATGGAAATAAGCCATCTTGTGAAGTATGGTTGCGATAATCTGCCACTTAAAAATCTTACTCCTAAAATTATTAATGATTATTCTCGTTGGTTGAGTCGGCAGGGCTTGGCTTTATCTACCATAGGTATTGCTCTGCGTAATGTAAGGACGGTGGTGAATCGTGCTATACGGTTGTTGTATGTGAGGTACGACGTGCATCCGTTTACGGGCATTAAGATACCTTCGGGCTGTATTCGTGAGATAGATGTAGATGTTGAGGTTATAAGGAAGATACGCGATGCGGAGATAGAGGTTCCACGCAAAAGGATGGTGCGCGACTTGTTTATGTTGTCGTTCTACTGTGCCGGCATTAACTTGGTGGATATAGTGAATGCTGATTGGCGTGGTGAGAGGCTTGAGTATGTGCGTAAGAAGATAAAGAATAGGTCGCAACAGAAGGTGAGTATATGTATCGTAGATGAGGCGAGAGAGATAGTCAATAGATATATGGGTGCGGATGGTCGGTTGGAGTTTGGTTATTCGTTTACTTACCGCAACTTCTGCCATTACGTGTCGAGGATATTCCGTATGCTGATGGATGACCTTGGCTTGGATAACGTACTGATGTATTCGGCCCGGAAGACGTGGGCACAGATTGCAATGGAAATAGGCGTAGGAGAAAGCGTGATTGACTATTGTCTCGGGCATAGCGACAGCAAGCGTGGTATAATACGCTATTATACGAAAGTGCGTGCGCGTATGGCTGATGATGCGGTAAGGCGCGTACTCGAGTATGTGAATGGTGATGATGAGAGTGACGATATAATAGAGTTCTCGCATACTTCTCGCATACTTCTCGCAAATGGTCGGTGAGTTGTCAAGGATTGCTTGATAGGTGTTTATTCGCTCACCTTTCACTATCTTTAGATAAGATAGCTACACTCGGGATAAAAAATAAGTAAATTTATTTTGTTCTCCTCTCGTTTATAGCTATCTTTGCCCATGATTGCTACGTGTGTGGCGTCGTTTTTATTACGAAAGCGTTTACGAGTTTTATCCTTTCTACGAAATTCGCCAAAATTGAGATACAGGATAACCGTCGTAAATGCCTATGCTTGCCTGATGCCCTACGAAGTAGGTTGTTATATAGGTGATGCGTGGGATGTATTGTTTATTGTATCAAGGCGTTTGGCGATGCCTCGTAGAAGATAAACAGACATTGCCACGCTTTCTTGTATGAGCCTATATAACCACTTCATAGCATTCAGGCGGGAAAGGTTGTGCCATTGCATGGTGCAACCCTTTTTGTTATGCCTTGTTCTTGCCGGTGAGGTGGCGCGATGCGAAGTCGTTGATGAATGTGTTGGCGGATGTTTGGTCGGCCGATTGTTGGTTGGCTATTCGTTGGATGTTGGTGAGTCGCTCGGCAACGACCGAGAGTTTGTCGGCGGCTGTGGCGAGCTTGTCGATGCTTGTGGTGCCCGGTGTTACGAGTGCTATTTGGTCGATGATGCCGGATATGGCTTCGTTGATGTTGGCTACCATTGTGTTGACATCGATGATGGCTTGAGTGCCGACAAGGGCTTTAGGGGCTACAGAGTCTTTAAGGCCTATAGGGTCTTTAGCTGGTTGCGCAGGAGTGATGATGGTGGTAGTGGTTGGTATAGGAGTCTTGCCGGTGAGAATGCGTGAGATGGTGGCGGCTGATGAGTTGAGTCGCTTGGCAATCTCGCGGGTTGTGAGTCCGGCGATGTGTAGTGTGATGGCCTCGGCTGCGAGTTTTTCGCGTTCGGCTTTTTTTACTTTTGCTTTCTCTTCTTTGGTTAGGTTCATGGTAGTTGTAGTTTAGTCGTGAAACAAAATGAAACACTTAATCTATTGATACTGTTTGCAGTGAATGTGTGGTGTGAAACACTGTGATAGGGTTTGTGAAACACAAAGATAGCAATAATGAAACAGATAGCAAATGCCTTGTATCGACTTAATGAGTACAACCAATAGTATGGCGATGACTGCATATAGCAGTAGTATTGGTGTGCTTATATAGGGTTGTGCCCTACCCTTGTGGGTACCCATCCTATCGCATTGGATAGGATGGGTAGAGGATAGATTATTGCGCATTGTCGGCTGGAGTTAAGTTGTTGAGGTCGGTATTTTGGTATGCTTGTATAAGTTCCCCAACGGCTGTATTGAATCTGTTGAGAGCTTGTTCCTCGCGATTGTCGAGAGGCATACCCGGGTAGTAGCCTGATGGTAGAGCGTTATACATAGACCTTGTCTTGCTGAAGGATTGCAACAACTGTTTGAGCTGGCCACGACTGTCGGCAGAACGCTCGGACTTATCGATGAGACGGTATGTGCCGTCGGTAGTGCGGTGTGGTGCTTTCTCGATGGTGTCCTTAATATACATATAAGTATAATAGGGATTATCGACCGGCTTGTACTCGCCCGACGCAAGGCTGTGGAATTGCTCGTTTGCAAGGTTGTAAATTACCTTGAGTCGCTCGTCCTCGTGATACTTGGGTGCTTCGCCTTCGGGTGTTGCAGCCTTAATCTCCGTGCGGATCTTCTTCGCGATTGTCTGCATGGTGGCGAGGTCGGCGAAGTAGCGTTTCTCGTCGGGAGAGTATTCTTTGTCGAAGTCGGCACGAGTTGAGGCAGTAGTAGCGTTCTTGCGATACTCGTTGTATTGTGCCAAAGCTGTTGCATCGTCGTAGAACATCGACTGCATAGACTTGTCGTATCGTTCTTGTGTGTTACCTCCATAGAGGCGCGAGAGCAAGGGGAAGGATTTCTTGAATACCTCAGTATCGGGTTTCTCGCCCGAAAGGATGGATACTGTTTCGATACCAAGAGATATAATGTTCTCGGCATACTCGCCATATCCACCGAATACAGTCATCACGTTCTCGATTTGCTCGGGTGCGATGTTGAGCCATCCTGCATGCACCTCGTTGCCGCCGGTGATGTCGTTGAGCAAGTGGCTTGCCCATACCCACACAGGTTGTGTGTATTGACGTGCACGAAGGTAGGCAGGCTCTTGCGAGTTCTTATCGAAAGGACGGTCGAAGAGTGTTCCACCCATGAAGTTGTAGTTTGCCATGGACTGACCGAGTGGCTCAAGAATGGGTATGCGATTGAAGGCCGAGCCGAAAGCAGCAATAAGGGCTTGTGCTCTCTCTTGGTCGTTCTTGGCAGTGATGGCGTCAAACATAAAGCCGATGGGCTGTGCTATCATTGACGGCAAGAATGTATCAAGTATAGCGGATGCAATATCGAGCGTATCTTTGAGCACATTGGGTCTGTAGTTGGGGTTGAGTCGCCAATTGGCAATCACATCGCCGAGTGTAACGTATGGCAGGTAGTTGACCTCCATAGGTATGCGGATGTAGTCGTCGCCTATAAGGATAATGAAGTATCTACGACGCAACTCGGGATTGATGGCGAAGTACTTGCGGCAGATATCCTCAAAGTCATCATCGTCTCCAAGTAGTAATGATGATATGTAAGATGCCATAATACTATTGAGCGGAGACAAGAAGCCGATAGTTGCATAAGTAAGCGCGAATCGTACCGGGTGGCGACGAGCGAGGCCGATTTGTTTGCGTACAGATTGTGCTGCCGCATTGTAGAAGAGTTGGAACATACCCATAATGCCCGACCAAGAGCCTTTACGGTCGAAGTTCACGGTTGCTTCTTTGGCATCGTTGATAGATTGTGATATGTTGCGACCGAGTGTGCGCGATGCGATGTAGGTTGCCAATCGAGGGGCCAGCTCGACGCGCTCGGCCATGTTGTTAAATCCTCTCGCCCATGCACTACCCTTGGGCATTTCGCCTGTGCGCATGTAAGTGTTTAGGTCGTCCATGAGTTCAACTTTCGCGGTATTGTAGTCGGGCAACTGAGTAATGTTGACCGAGCCACCATTGTTGAAGAACTCGACCACATAACGCTCCACGTCGGAGGTGGCATCGGCCATGGTGAGCAGTTTACCGTCTTGATACTTACGCAATGCAGCCTGAACATCACCGGCACGAGTGGCACGCAAGCGATATATGAAAGATGTAACAGCGTGTGCAAAGCCATGCTCGATGAAGTTGTTAGATACCATTCCCATCCAATCTCGGGGGAGGTTGGAGATGAGCGTAAATGTGGGGTTGAGTGATGTCTTGAGGCCGGCATAAAGTCGGTTGAGTGCTTGCAGCTTGTCGAGTTGTTTCCATATATCACTCGGACGCTTGATGTTGGTACCATTGATGGCATCGGCAATGCGCTTGTCGTAGAAGAACATGGTATAAGCCTCACCATCGACCATGACGGTGACAGAGTGCTCCATTCGCTGGTCGTTGCGGATGGGTATATCCACCTCGGCACGAGTAAAGCGGTTGTTGTATGATACGGCTGTACCATTGGCAAGCTCCTCGGCGGTGGGACGGCCAGGGATGAAGACTTGTGCTCCGTTGATAGTTTCTACCTTGCCATAAGGAACATACTCTTTGCTACCATCTGACTTGGTTTCAATCTTATAGAAGCGTTGCTCGACAACATACTGCGATGAATTGGGATTGTTGGTGAGGATGTTGTAGAGGTGAGTTCGCCAGCGGTTTTGCTCGGCGTTTTGGATAGCACCGTGCGTGTCGAGGATGAGTTGGTTGAATGGGTCTTTGGCGAGGTGGCTGTGACCTTCAACCGCCTTAATCTTCGATAGGTTACGTGGAGTCTTGTTCTCATAGTCGACAATATCCTCGGCAGTGAGTTCGGCATGACCTTTGAGAGGCATGTAATACATATAATAACGGTGTAGACTGTTTACATCCTCCTCGGTCAGCCAGCCTGTATCGATGAGTCGTTGCCAATTGCCATTCTTACCCGGCATGGGTACAGCATCGATAGCGTCGGCATACTCTTTGTTTAGCTTGTTTAGGGCTATACGAGCATTATCATTGAGCACCATGCGCTTGCCGGTCGCGTTACCATCCTTGTCGTAGTCGGTAACATTGTCGTAACTGCCGGGGTTGTCCTTGATTTGCTTAACCTGCATGTTGTACTTCTCGCGCAACAAAGCGTCGATGTTACGGCCGTAGGTGAGTGTTTGATAACCGGCACGAGAGGTCAAACCTGCGTTGTAGGAGTAAGTAAGTTGATAGGCCGATATAGAACGGATAGCAGTCCACAGTTGATGTGCAGCTGTGCCGTTGGTATCGGGGTTACCGAGTTTGGCTTCGGCATTGTCGATATACTCTTGTACGGTGGGTATGCCTCGCTCGGTGGCGAGAGCTGTGAGTTTTTCGATGTTGCCTTTGGCTGCTTCTACATCGTTGTCGATAGCACTATACAAGCCGAATATAGCCTCTTGAATACCGGCAAGACCGCCGAAGTCTTTCTCCTTATACTCCTCGCCTTTCTCCTCGGCCTCGGCACGCGCTTGAGCAGACTTGATAGCCTGACGCTCTACGGCTGTGCGAGCCTGTGCGTAGAGAGATAGATGAGAGTAACCTTTTGCGTTCTCGGCTTTATCCTTGGTGTTGATACCCGGGAAAAGCGCACGAATGCCACGTGCAATAGCTTCGTATAATGGTTGACGATACGTGAGGTCGAATACTTTGGTTTCGGCTTGAGCACGAGAGCGCGATTGGTTCTGCGTGAGCCACGGGTCGAAACGCTCGTCGATGAGTGCTCCTTGTTTGCGAAGATCGTCGATAAGGTTGTGCAGACGTTGCATTGAGTCGTATTGCGACTCGGCTATAGCTGTGTGCTTGTGTCGTGCATCATTATCGGCCATCGCATTGTTGATGCGGTTGGCATCGGCAAGGAACTTTTCGAGTTCGGTGTTGTCGCGTGTAACGAGTTCGCCGCCGATAGCGCGGAACATAACCTTTCGTGCTACGGTTGATGGAGAGTCATCGGGGGCCGGTGTGATGGCATCGATAATGGCCCCGCGCTCGGCGTTGAGTGATTCGGCATAGTCGGCCGTTGCTTGCTCGATGGTGTCGAGTGCTGTGTCGGCTGTGCGGGTGTCTTGCGGACGCAATATAATTGCGTCCCTACCTACACCTACTTCTCTTTCTTGCGGTTCTCGTGCATCATCTCGTACATCTGTTGGCGAGTGTAGCGTCTCTTTTCGAGTTTGGCTAACATATATGCTTCCTGTCTCGCTATATCTTCGGGGCTTTGGTCGAGTAGTGAAGATGCGGGCGTATTGTTTTGATTGTTGTTTTCGTCCTTTTTCATAACCTATAGCTTTGAGGATTGGTAA
>JAGBHF010000073.1 GCA_017935645.1 Bacteroidaceae bacterium
AAGACCGTCGTATCAAGCAAATTCTTGCAGCCTTGAACACCAACGGTATCAAAGACATCGAAGAGGCTAACGCTATTTGCGAGTCTTATGGTCTCGACCCCTATAAAACATGTGAGGAAACTCAACCTATCTGCTTCGAGAATGCCAAGTGGGCATACGTTGTAGGTGCTGCTATCGCATTGAAAAAAGGTTGCACATCGGCTGCCGACGCTGCTGAGGCTATCGGTATCGGTTTGCAAGCATTCTGTATCCCTGGTTCAGTAGCCGATGACCGTAAGGTAGGTCTTGGCCACGGTAATCTTGCCGCTCGTTTGCTCCGCGAGGAGACTAAGTGTTTTGCCTTCTTGGCCGGTCACGAGTCTTTCGCTGCTGCCGAAGGTGCTATCAAGATTGCTGCCAAAGCCGATAAGGTGCGTAAAGAACCCCTCCGTTGTATCCTCAACGGTCTCGGTAAAGATGCTGCTTACATCATCTCTCGTATCAACGGTTTTACTTATGTACAAACCGAGCTTGACTACGCTACAGGTGAGTTGAAAGTAATACGTGAAGTACCCTTCTCGCAAGGCGATCGTGCCAAAGTAAAATGCTATGGTGCTGACGATGTTCGTGAAGGTGTTGCTATCATGTGGCACGAGGGTGTAGACGTATCAATCACAGGTAACTCTACCAACCCCACACGTTTCCAACACCCCGTAGCAGGTACTTACAAGAAAGAGTGCAACGAGCGTGGTAAGAAGTACTTCTCGGTAGCATCAGGTGGTGGTACAGGTCGTACATTGCACCCCGATAACATGGCTGCCGGTCCTGCTTCATACGGTATGACCGACACAATGGGCCGTATGCACAGCGATGCTCAATTTGCAGGTTCTTCATCAGTTCCCGCACACGTTGAGATGATGGGCTTCCTCGGTATCGGCAACAACCCCATGGTAGGTTGTACTGTTGCTTGCGCCGTTGACGTTGCTACAGCACTTAACAAGTAATAAGTTTACCAACTTATATACATCTTACATAGGAGGATGTCTCAGCAAATGAGGCATCCTCTTTTGGTAACTATAGCAGTGATGATAGGTTGATAGGTACGTGATTTCACACATCTATATGACTTGCAACGATAGTTGTAAGCATGCTGTAGATTGAAAAAAAATCAGTAATTTTGCAAAAAATGAAGATTGACCTTAAAACTCAGTCTGGGTACTGAGGTGGAACTCTCATACAACTTTGTTGGTAAGGGTTTCTATGCCATGCCGACGGTAGCTGCTAAATGGACTTTCTAATAGATTAAAACATAAAAATACAAATAACAATGCTTAAAAAACTATTCGGATTTAATCCGGCCGAAACGACTGTTAAGAAAGAGATTGTAGCCGGTATTACAACATTCCTTACCATGTCGTATATCCTGGCAGTAAACCCTTCAATGTTTGGTTTGCTCGATGGTATGCCTCAAGGTGCTGTATTTACTACCACGGCTTTAGCGGCTATTGTAGGTTGTGTAGCAATGGCGCTCATCGGTAAGTTGCCCTTTGGGTTGGCTCCCGGTATGGGTCTTAATGCTTTCTTTGTGTATAGTGTGTGCCTTGGCATGGGGTATAGTTGGCAGTTTGCCCTCACGGCCGTATTGATAGAAGGTCTTATATTTATAGTGCTAACAATCACCAATGTGCGCGAGGCGATTGTTAACGCCATACCCATGAGTCTGCGCAATGCTATAGGAGCCGGTATCGGACTGTTTATTGCTTTTATAGGCTTGAGTAGTGCCGGTGTGGTGGTGCACAACGATGCTACGTTGGTAGACTTGGGTAATATAACATCTGGCTCGGCATTGCTGGCGCTTATAGGTATTATCCTTACAGGCTTCCTGTATGCACGCAATGTGCCCGGTGCTATACTTTTGGGTGTGTTGGCGACCATGGTGATAGGTATTTTTATGGGCGAAACGGAGTTCAAAGGAATCCTTTCGCACCCCGAGTCGATAAGTCCCATTTTCTGCAAGTTTGAGTTCGATAAGATATTTACAATCGATATGCTTGTTGTGGTGTTTACACTTCTCTTTATCGATATGTTTGATACCGTGGGTACGCTGGTGGGAGTGTGTACAAAGGCCAATATGGTAGATGATAAGGGTAATATCAAACGCCTCAACCAAGCCTTTATGGCCGACTCGATAGCGACTACAGTAGGCGCGGTACTCGGTACTTCTACAACGACTACTTATGTTGAGAGTGCTGCCGGAGTAGCGCAAGGAGGTCGTTCGGGACTCACAGCGATGGTAGTAGCCTTGTGCTTTGCTGTATCATTGTTTTTCTCACCCTTGTTCCTCTCTATTCCGGCTGCAGCAACAGCACCCGCGCTTATTATTGTAGGTCTGCTGATGCTCGAACCCATTACGAAGATACCGTTCAATGATTTTTCCGAGTCGTTGCCCGCCTTTGTTTGCATTGTTATGATGCCCTTCACTTATTCTATTTCAAACGGTATACTCCTCGGTATGATAACCTATGTGTTGATGAACATGATATGTGGCAATTTCAAGAAAATTACGCCCACGATGTACATCCTTGCAGTCTTGTTTATGCTTAAGTATGTATTTATATAATAATGCTACCATAACACAAACAGGCTGTGCAGCACTGCACAGCCTGTTTGTGTTATAAGGGTACTTGTTTCGTTACTTGTTCAGTACGAAGGTGAGGGGTTGTGCCAGACGATTGGCCCAACAGGTTTCGTTGTGCTCATCGCCCTCAAAGGTGAGACTTATAAAGTGATTTTCATCCCAACCCAAGGCCTGTAAGAGACTGTCAGCCTTTGCTTGGTAGGGGGCGTATGGTTCATCGATGCCTACTGTGCCACGGTCCATATATATAATGCGAGTGTTAGCAACCGGTAACTTGTCGGTCATATACTTCTCGAAAGCAACAGCCCATTGGTGATTGTCGCCGGCAAGAGGTAAGTGACCCAATGAAATGTGGGTTGACATGCACACCGCACCACCAAAGATGTCGGGATATTCACACAACGCATACATCGATATGAGACCGCCCATGCTCGAACCCAACACGAATGTATTGGCACAGTCGGTGAGAGGTCGATAGTGCTCGTCAATAAACGGCTTGAGTTCCTCTACGATAAATTTTAAGTATTCGTCGCCTTTGGGTGTCATGCGACCATAATCGGTAATATCTTCGGGAGTGTAGTCGAGTGTTTTGGATGGAAAATACTCGTTGAGGCGATCCTCTGTGTTATCTATCGCCACTACGATGGTGCTTTTAATCTTGTTTTCGGCAATAAGTCTACTCATTACCTCATCCACCTGCCACTCTTGCTTGTTCCATGTGGTTGTGGCATCAAAGAGCATTTGGCCATCGTGCATGTATATCACTTGACAACTATCGCCCAAGGTGTAGTTGTCGGGCAACCACACAACTACATTGCGTGGAGTAATGTATTGTGATTGAAAATCGGGGTAGTACTCCAATGTACCCGAACTTACTTGTTGTGTCGATTGTGGCTTTACATGCACTATGCGAGTAGAAATAATTACAATGCCAATGATGGCAATGCTTGCAATAATGGTGATTAAGATATTCTTTAGTTTCATGTAGTTATGAGTTAGTGAAATGTATTGTGAATTATAAAGCGCAAATCTATATAAATGTTTTCAAAATCACAATACTTGAGTTTGCTTAGCCTATCGACATGTAGAAGTTATAAACAAAAATCCCCTTGCTGCACACGTCGCAGCAAGGGGATTTGGCAAAGTCTTTTATGGTAACTTTAGTATTTATCTCCGCTTTCAAGTTCTTCTTTCGTAAGCGATTTCTTGTCCATCTTACGCCAGAAGTAGGCTATGTAAGCAACCACAAAGGGAATGATAAGCGATACGGTAGCCATAGTGCGCAAGGTGAATTCGCTCGAACAGCTGTTTGACAAGGTGAGCGAGCTTTGCAACTCGGCCGATGATGGGTAATAGGCTGTGCCATTATAACCGGCAATCATAAAGATAGCCATAACTGCCAATACTGTGCCCGGTGCTGCAAGCCATATACCTTTGTTAAATTCTTTCTTGAACAGTGTGAGTAGTACTCCTGCCACGAGCAATACAGCTCCGACAAGCAGCATGATAAGCACAGCGGGCATCTCTATTAAGTTGGTGAGGTATTTACCTTTTTCCAACGAAACCACACCGTTTGCATCTACTGCATATCCCTCCATGGTGATGAGTTGTACAACAACGAGCAAGAACATGACAAGGAAGCACACAAAGCATATCAAAAGGCTTCGACGCAATTGCGATGCAAGGCGGTCATGCTTGATGTTGTTTATCATATACATTGCACCAAGGCATATAGCCAAGAACATCACCATAAGACCCACTTCGACATTGAAGGGGTTGGCTACCGCTTCAAGACCACGCCAGTCGCTACACCAACGGCTGATAACGGGTGCTCCTATGTCGCCGACAGCATTCTTATCGACTACAAATTGTGAACCCGTAAAGAATGTTCCCACAGCAGTTCCTATTAACAACGGGGCCAAACAGCCATTGAGCGTGAGGAAGATGCGAAAAGCCGTTTTACCCAATATATTGCCGGCTTTACCTTGAAATTCGTACGATACGGCTTGCAGTACGAATGTGATAAGAATCAAAATCCATACCCAATAAGCACCACCAAAACTTGTGCTGTAGAATAGAGGGAATGAGGCAAAGAATGCACCTCCAAAAGTTACCAAAGTGGTAAATGTCAGCTCCCATTTGCGACCGGTCGAGTTGATGATAAGTTGTCGTTCATCTTCGGTCTTACCGGCCAAAAATATCAAGGCGTTTCCTCCTTGCACGAAGAGTAAGAACACCAATAAACCACCCAATAGGGCTATGAGAAACCACCAATAGTGTTGTAAGAAATCGTATGTTATCATAGTCGTGCCTCCTTTTTATGCGTTTTCGGTTTTAGGGCCTTCTTTTATGGCTTTAATGAGTATGCGTATCTCTATGGCGAGGAAGAGTGTGAAGATAGCTACAAAGAGGAAGAATGTAGTTTGTACAGCACCCACGCTCACACTCGATACAGCTGCCTTGGTGGGTAGTAAGCCTTCAATAACCCACGGTTGGCGACCTACTTCGGCCACAATCCAGCCGGCTTGACCTGCCAAATATACCAATGGTATAGAGAGCAATGATACCCATTGCAACCACTTCATGTCCTTTATACGACCTTTCCACTCGGCCCACAACACTACTATCATGAGCAATAGCAGGAAGCTACCCAATCCTACCATGACGCGGAATGCCCAATATACCATGGGAACGTTGGGAACCAATTCGTCAGGTGTCTCGATGTAGCCGTAACCAAAGTAGTCGACATTATCTTCGAGTACTTTGCGAGCCTCAGCAGCGGCTGTGGGGTCGCTCTCTCGCAAGTTGCGATATTGCCCAAATGCATTGATGGCTGTCTTTCCACGTTCAATCTTTTCTTCGGCCGAGGGATACACTGTTCCATCGGGTGTGGTGTATCCATTAAGTATATCATTGATACCCGGAACGTAACCATCGATGTCGTGGGTTGCCAAGATTGAGAGCATGCCGGGAACCTCAATGCCCGGAACAATTGAGAAGGGGGCGCGAGTACCTCCCTCAACAAGACCTTCGGCTGCGGCAAGTTTCATGGGTTGATATTCGGCAACGTGAATACCCGATTTATCGCCACTGAACATTACTGCCATAGTACCTACGATACCTACAATCGCAGCGACGCGTATACTGGCGAGAGCAAAGCGTGTTTCGCGTTTCTTGAGCAGATACCAGCAACTGATACCTATTACAAAGATAGAGCCTGTCATCCATCCACTGAATACCGAGTGGAAGAACTTCGATATGGCTACGGGGTTGAGTACCAATGCCCAGAAGTCGACCATTTCGTGTCGTACGGTGTCGGGGTTAAATTCCATTCCTACTGGATGTTGCATCCATGAGTTGGCAACTAAAATCCACACCGCCGATATGGCTGCACCTATTCCTGTGAGCCATGTGGCTGCCAAGTGTGCCTTTTTACTCACCTTATCCCATCCGAAGAACATTACAGCGAAGAAGGTTGCCTCCATGAAAAAGGCAAAAATACCCTCAATGGCAAGTGGCGCTCCAAATATATCGCCCACAAACCACGAGTAGTTGCTCCAGTTTGTTCCAAATTCAAATTCGAGGATAATACCGGTTGCAATACCCACGGCAAAGTTAATGCCGAAGAGTTTCATCCAAAACTTGGCGGTCTGTTTCCAGAACTCGTCTTTCTTTATTACATAGATTGTTTCCATGGTTGCCATTATCACTGCGAGTCCCAATGTGAGTGGAACAAAAATCCAGTGATAACCTGCTGTCAGAGCAAATTGTGCCCTTGACCAACCGACTAATGCAGTTTCCATCATGATATCAGAAAAATTTATAGTTATTATTCTATTGCTTGCTGTGTAAGTTCGGTGCTGACATGGTCTATCTTCTCTGCCTCACTCTTGCCTGCAAGGGTGGGCTGAAAGAAGAATAGTCGTAATACAAAAAATAGAATGATGATTTTAAGGAATATAAGTCCCCATAAAGGACGCCCCCATGTCATGTTCCTAAAGCCTTCTATATAGAAGTTCCATATCGATTTTAAGGTGTTTTTGATTTTCATTGTTGTAAGTTTTTTGCAAAAGTATTGATGTTTTTTGAAAAAACAAGAATTATGAGCAAAAAATATTGCGATGTACGGAATATTGGTTGCGTTTTTGCTCTTTTTAAGGTGTCGAAACGGTTGAATTAGCAATGATTATAGAAAAAGCTCTAATATTTTATAAATGGCAACCATGTGAAAGATGTCGCCAAGCATGATGAAGATGTGAAATACTGTGTGCATGTATCGTACCTTGTGTATGCTGTAAAGTACTGCTCCCGACAGATAGCATATACCCTCGGCAATAACCCATCCAACAACACCCCAGCCTACGCAATCGTAGAAGGGCTTGAATGCTACCAAAATAGTCAATCCCATGAGGACATAGCAGGCTGTTTCGATGTAGCTGTGCGTGCCCATCTTCCTGAAACTGACTCCTGTGCCAACAATGGCGCACAACCATACAAATGCAAAGATTATCCATCCCCACATTGCGGCTCCACCTTCTAACAGTGCAATAAGCGTAACGGGTGAGTAGCATCCTGCAATGTGCCAATAGATGGCGACGTGGTCGAGTTTGCGTATAAGAGACTTTCCGCGAGTACGTTGTGCAGGGTAGGCGTGGTATATCGATGATGTGGCGTAGGAAAAGATAAGACCAAACATGTAGATCCATAGGCTTACAATGGCGAGTGTTGAGCCATTGCTGTATCCTTTGCAGAGGAAGATGCAACAAACAATAATACTGAATACTCCTCCTATAATGTGAGTGGTATAGTTGGCAACCTCTTCGCCGGGAGTGTATTTAGATTTAATTGTCGCAATGATGTTCTTATCCATCTTGATAATGATTAAGTCGTTGCCGACAAATGTACGGATAAATTATGAAGTGTGGTTTTGTTTTTCGGGTTTATTTTTCTGTTAACTTTGTGCCGAAAATGGTATCATTATGGAACGAACAAAGTTATATTGGATATTGGGTTTCGTTGGGGTATTGCTCTCTATGACGGGCGATTTGTTGCTTGGTGCGCACGTTCATCCCGATGCTCCCGATGCTTATACAAGGCTTATGCTGGGTTGTAGCCAAGTACCTCATCACTTTATTGCCTTGGGTTTGTTTGTGGGAGCTATAGGTATACCTATGCAGTACTTTGGCTACGAAAGTGTGTTGAGTATTGTCCGCTCGAGGGGATGTTGTGCTACGTTGTGCCGACTCATACATTGGGGTAATGTGGCTATTGCCTTTTGGGGTGCAAGTGTGCATATATTGTGCAGCCTGTTGATGCTTATGATGAAGTTGTACCCCATTTCGCCAGAAATGTTGGTTGGTACTGATATGTCCGATATGTTAGCTTCATTACCTCCGGCTCTTGTCGACTTTACACTCTACTATTTAATGCCTATTACAGCTGTGATGTTGTTGTTGTACTACGTTATGGCTGTGTCGTTGTTTATCGCCATAGTGTCGGGTAAGACGCAGTTGCCTCGATGGGCTTGCCTGTTTAATCCTATGTTGGTAGAGGTATTAATCAATTTCATGCCTAATGTCAACAATGCTTTTGTCAATGGCATGTTGATGTCTAATATGGCTCTTGGTGGACTTGTTACGTTTACAGGCATATTGCTTACTTACCGCTATGCATGTCGTGGTAATAAGAGTATAAATCGTTGAACAAAAACCTCCCTATGATGACACGTCTTAAAATTATATTGGTAACTTTTCTATGTCCCCCATTGATGGTTGTGGGATATGGTATGAGGAATATTCTGCTTGTACTGTTGCTCACGCTGTTAGGTTGGCTACCGGGTGTTGTGGCATCATTTATTATACAAGCGGGCGATATTCCTGAAGATACAATTTAACACACATTGATGATGAAGGCGAATAAAGCAATAGGACACCTTGCGTGCTTTGTAGCATATGCTATATTTGGAGTAAATATTATTGTATGTAAAGACTTGACAAGCAGTCATCTCATTTCACCTATCGCATTGTTTACACTGCGCTCGGTGGGCGCCGGATTGCTCTTCTGGATTATCTCTTTCTTTATGCCGCGTGAGAAGGTCGAGTGGCGCAATCATCCTCAAATATTGGCTGCATCGATATTGGGTTTCTTACTCACTCAACTAACTTTTCTCATAGCCATTCCGTCCATTACACCGCTCGACTGCTCTATAACAAGTGCCATGTCGCCTATCTATACCATGATTATAGCGGCCATTGTATTGCGTGAGCCTATAACATGGCAGAAGGCAGGAGGTGTTATCTTGAGCTTTGCCGGTGTTATCTTCTTGTTGCTCAACAGTGTGTCGGCCGGAGGTGCTACGCATACAACCACAGTGGGTTTGTTGCTCATGATTCTCAATAGCATCTGTTTCTCACTCTATCTGGGTATTTTTAAGCCGGTGATAGCGCGCTACTCGGTTGTTACCTTTATGAAGTGGATTTTTCTCTATTCTACTATCATGTCGTTGCCTTTGTCGGCCAAGGAATTGGTTACGCTCGATTATGTGGCACTACCCGGCAATATCGTGGCTGAGTTGGCATTTCTGATACTCTGCTCAACTTTTATCACCTATTTCCTCATACCCGTGGGACAAAAACGTATTCGCCCCACATTGGTGAGTATGTACTCGTATGTGCAACCCATTATAGCTACCGGTATCAGCATCTATCTGGGCATGGATACCCTTGGTTGGCAAAAGGTGTTGGCTGCTGTGGCTGTCTTTGCCGGTGTAATGGTAGTGAGTCGCAGCAAAGCCAAAGAGTGATTACTTGATTGTATAGGGGGTAGGGTCGTACTTTCCTTCGCCTATTTTATTGTACACGTAGGTAGGATTGGCCAGCTCTGAGCCGTAGAATATCTGTGCGGCTACATTGAATTGCTCCATCGAATGTTCACGATTGTTTTTTGCTCCGCCTGTGCCTGAGGGGTCGAAGGCAAACCACATGCACCAGCCATATCCCTTGTCGAGAACTGTTTGTGCAGTTCTCTTCGATAGTGTGCGACCTTGAGCCAATTCTATGGATGCACCACTGCAGTGAGCGTAAGTTAGGTCGCCGTAGGGTGTCGAACTACCACCATAGTTGGCGACGAGGAAGTCTATAAACTCGCTTTGCGGGTGAGTTTCTCCATCTATTGTCACTGCCGGAAGGTTGTATAGTGCGCCAAACTCGTAGATAGATACTTCGGTGGGCCATTCACACTTCTCGTGCATGGCTTTTTTCAGTTCATAGGCAAGGCGAGCTCCGGCCTTGGCGCTACGTTGTGTAAACCAATGGTTGTCGACAATAGGATTTTTGGAGTATTCGTCGTCCAGATTTACGCCATCCAGTTTGTATTGATGGCAGGCTTCGGCTACGCTTTGTGCCCATTGTTCGGCGCCCCAACCCGATAGTTGTGCCAGTCCTGCAGCATCGTGATTACCCAGTAGGCCTAAATATACTTTTATGCCACGTTCGCGCAGGGGTTGTAGGTAAGTTTCGCTATTGTCGAGCAGAGCTTGAACATTGGGATTGTTGTTAAGGTATACTACATCGTTGTCACTATCGTAGTTGATATTGGCGGCAAAGAGTATTACCGCATCAAAGAAGGGTGTTCCATCCGTAAGATTGTACTCTAAGATATTGAGCGGATTACAATCGTTTACTTCGAGGTATACCACTTGTTTTATGCTGCGTTCACCTTTGCGCTTGATTAGGTATATTGCTTGTTTGGTTTGTGCAGTAAACTCGGCGTTGCCCGATTTTATCTCGCCATATATGGGTAACACGTAGGTTACTCCGGGTGTAAGATGTGTTGCGTCGATTGTAACACTTGTTGTATCGGATTGGATGTTGCCTTGTGTTATGGTAAGTTCCTGTTGAGCAAAGTTAATGGCTTCATCGGGAACAACAAGTGTGCGGTTGCCGTTGATGTCAATGTGCATGTGATTGTGATTGACTGACAGCGTAGCCGTAATGTTGTTGGTAGCGGGTGTCGATAGGCTCATGTTCAGCAAGCAACTCCAATTGTCGGTCGTTATCTCGTGTGTATCTTCATGTAGCAGGTTGTTGAGCGTGGCAGTGGCAACGTGTGCCGATTGCGTGATGGGTACTACTACCGCTTCGGCTGTGCCTGCTGTGAAGATAATACTATCGGTGCGTACATCACCATTGTTGTCGGCAACATTTACGGTGAGCGACTTTTCGGTTTTATTGGCAATGACCCATTCGGGGGCTATATACTCCCAACTATTGCTGTTGGTGCTTACCTCTATCACCGCATCGGCGTTGTTGTTGGCTGCAAAATGCATGCTGTGAGTGGTCGATACCGATAGTGTTGTCAGTTCGGTGCTATTGTCTATGCATGAAGTACACATACATACGAATAGTGCGATAATGAGATTTTTTAACAAGGAGGTGCGCATAGATACAGGTGTTAAGGTTAGAAATAGATGCGTAAATATACCCAATGTGTCATCAAGGTTTACAGCAAAGATACACAATCATTTTGATATAGAGCCACTTTTGGATAAGAGATTATAGGATATAAAAAAAGCAAGTGATTAATCACTTGCTTTGTAGCGGGAACGAGAATTGAACTCGTGACCTCCGGGTTATGAATCCGACGCTCTAACCAACTGAGCTATCCCGCCATCATCTAAAGGCATTTTTCTCAAATGCGGTGCAAAGATAAGTGTTTATTTTGACTTATGCAATAGATGTCCTAAAATTATTTTGTTTTTCTTGTAAAATATCCCCAAAATTCCGTTGTGGGGATGATGTGTATTCTTGTTGATGTTATAATATACCTTTTACGCCGGCTTCAACAATCGTATCGGGATTGTGGCTACTGCGAATACGCCACTCTTGAGGATAGAGGTTATTGGCTCGGTTACCAAGGTTTTTCACCCAACCTAAGATATAGCCTTGGTAGGTGAGGGTAACATATCCTCGCGGGGCATCGATAGGAAGTGTTACAGCCTCACGGCGTAGATAATTGAGTGCTGTAAGCTGCGAAACCTCGCACCGGGCAAATGCGTTGTGGTTGAATGCGGTTGAGAGTGCCAATGCGTGTGTGGGTATCAAGTCACGACCTTTCAGTGTAGCCATAGGTATGCCGGCATGTAATACGTTGAAGTCGCGTTGCATGGCTTGCATGTCGTCGGCATACTCTTGGGGGTATGCTGTAATGGTTGTTTCATCGGCTACGAATGCGTAGTGTGGCGATGTGAGCCACTCTTTCACTTTGCGAGGTATGGGCAGTGATTTGTTTTTATTGTTTTGTTTTTTCTTTTTATCGCGTAGGTTGGGTGCTACGCCACAAGTTGCATCAGCATCACCTCTCTTGCGCAGTACAGCCATGAAAAGGCCTTCACCTTGAGTACGGTGAGGCATAAATCGATACACCGGTGCTTCGCCTGCAAGTGCTCCGGTAATACCCCACGATGAGTCAATCTTTACCTCGATGGGTTCTGCTTCATACTCTCGGATGAGGTGTTGCACCATAGCCTCGTTCTCCTCAATATTGAATGTGCAAGTACTATATATAAGTATTCCTCCCGGGCGCAAGGCGTTCCATATATCGGCAAGAATACCCTCTTGTCGTGAGGCACAGTGAGCTACATTGGCGGGCGACCACTCGGCAATAGCCGTGTCGTCTTTGCGAAACATGCCTTCGCCTGAGCATGGTACATCGGTCGCTATGACGTCAAAGTAGTTGCGCCATGTACCCCAGTCAGCCGGGGTGTTATTGGTGACAACAGAGTAAGGATTGCCCCATTTGGTAATATTCTCGGCAAGAATCTGTGCACGTTGTCTTACGATTTCGTTACTTACCACCAAGCTGCCCGCAGGTAATTGACTGAGTGCAAGTGTCGACTTTCCTCCGGGAGCTGCACACAAGTCAAGGTAGCGAACAGGTGTGGTTATATGTTGTTCTATTACACTGCCCAAGAACATCGATGCCGCCTCTTGTACATAGTAAGCACCAGCGTGAAATAGTGGGTCGAATGTAAATGTGGGGCGTTGGGGTAGGTAATAGCCTGTTCTTCCCGACCATGGTACGAGTTGGGCATTTATAGGTGCTTGTGCACCCTTTGTAGTATTGATGCGTATACTCACCGGTTGTTCGGCGTGTGTGAGTGCATGAGCAAAGGAGGGATAATCCTCGCCCAGTAACTGTTGCATGCGTTCTATGAAGGCCAATGGTAGTTCCATGTCATCAGTACCAATTAAGTTGATCGTAAGCGTTGCTTTGCTTGTCGAATTTAAGATCTTTGAGCAGTGACGACTTCACGGCAATATGGAAGTTGTATGACTTGTAGGGACCCACCGGTACAAAGCTGGCCGACATGGTGAAACAGTGCAGGTCGCGCGATATGTTACAGTTCATATATGCGAGTTTCTTGGCGTCAAAGTCGTAGCTGGCAGTGAAATTGAAAGACCAACCCTTGGTAAGGTTAATATTACCCGATAGGCTTAGGTTTTGTACAAACTTGCCATCGTACTCCATCTTCTCTTTGTTGAACTTTCCATAAGTGTAGTTTACGGAATAGTTGAACGTAAGACTCCATGGAATCTTCCAGTTGTAATAGCCGTCACTATCAAACTCGTCGTTACCACTCGTGCGATTTCCTGTGCGTCGTCGGCTTTCATTCTCGGCAGATGCTGCTGCACTATTGGCGAGCGGGTCGTTAGCCTGTGCAACCTCCTCGTCGCCCGTTGCCGGCTTGTCGCGTTTCTCTTTTTTCTTGAATGTATCGTTGTTGATAGTATAGGCAAATGAGGTTCCGGCACTTGACAGCCTTGCCCAGCCTCTACCGGCTTGCGAACGCAGTACATTTACTCTCACGGGATTTCCTGCCGAGTTGAGTTGGTAGCAGTAGGGGTCCCATGTCGAGCGTATGTTGAGGTTGAGTCCTTTGGCTATCTTGATAAGTACATTTACGTTGATATTACTCCAGCGCAACGAGTCGGCTGCCAAGTTGTAGCTGGTGCTTACTGCAAGGTTTTCTATAAGTGATATTTTCTTTACGCCGGTCGAGTCGGCATTGCTCTTTACCTTCATCTCAAGGTTGTTGGCAAACGATAGGTTGACAATGCCTCGTTCGCCACTGGGTGCTGTGCCATATAATCCATTGGAGAAGGGTGAATATACTTGCTCGACATATTGACCACTTGCGTTGGTGTACCGTAATGTTTCGTACATCCCCCAGAATGGGTCGCTGAAGTCGGGTGCGTAAGTAAATGAAACAGAGGGGGTGAGTACGTGGCGTATCTGTTTGACAGCGTCGCCTAAAAACTTCATGGGGGTGTAGAAGCCATACAATTTGGTTTGCATACTTACAGCCGCGTTGAAGTCATATACGTTGTAAAATCCATATACGGTATCATTTACCACAGCCGAGGCTTGAGGGTCCCATTCACGCATGATTTTGTTTGAATACATGCGGTCGGTAAAGTTTACCGATGCTGTCATGTTGATATATTTAAACATGGTGAACGTAGCCGATATAGGGACGTTGTGGCTCATACCGTTGCGCCAGTCTTTAAGCAGACTCTTTTTTAGAATTTCGTCTTGCTTGGCTGTTATGCTGTTTTGCAAGCGACCGCTATACGATAGTTGTATCTTCTCATACCACTTCTCGGGTCCCGTCGCATTTTTGCGCTTGAATGGGCGTATTTGGCTCAACGAAATGGTGAGGTTGGGGAGTGATACGTTGAGGGTAGAGTCTTGTGTACGTTGAGTGATATTGGCACTTGCCGATATACTCAATGGTGTATTGGGTACACGGTAGGTGTAGTTGATTGTAGATGTTGAGGTCGATTGAGTAAATTGTTCGGGGTCGTAATATGTGTTGATATCATTGCGGTTGTAGCCACTTGTGGCAAAGTTGACACTTGCCGAGAAGGTCGAGTTGCTACTAGCCTTGCTATCTTGTGTGTGTGCCCATGCAACCTTGAAGTTGTTTTGTGATGAGTAGTCGGGCATGCCCTTATCGCCTGTCACGGTGTTGATGAAGCTGATGTTGAAACTTCCCGAGAATTTATACTTCTTTATATAGGCCGACCGTGCTTGTACGCCCCACGATCCTTTGGTGTATATTTCACCTGTCAAGGCCAAGTCGATATAGTCGTTGATGGCAAAGTAATAACCACCATTGCGCATATAGAAACCTCGTTTCATCTCCTCGCCAAACGTGGGGAAGATGATACCCGAAGAGTATTTTTTATTGAACGGGAAGAATCCGAATGGTACGGCCAGAGGTAGAGGAACATCTTCGAGTACCATATATGCAGGTCCTGTCACAACATCCTTTTGTGGACGTACCTTGGCTTGTGTAAGTTGCAAGTAGAAGTGTGGATGCTCGTGGTTGTCGCAAGTGGTGTATCTACCGTTTTCCATGAAGAGTACATCGTCCTCTGTCTTTTTGGTGCGACCGCCGGTGAGGTATCCTTCGCCTTGTTCGGTTATCACGTTGGTGATATATCCTCGTTTGCTCTTGAAATTGTAGGTCATCGTCTCCGACTCATATTCGCCACTACTATCCTTGTATATAGGTTTGCCTATTGTTTCACCGAGACTGTCGGTGCGACCTACGGCATGAACGGTGTTCTCGTTGAGACTCAACTCAATTTGTTCGGCATCGAGTTGTATGTCTTGATAGTTTACCACACTTTTACCGTAGAGGAACGCTAAGTTGCCTGCTTCAAATACAAGTGAGTCCTGAGCCGTAAAGTCTACTACAGCGTCGAGAGCCGATTGAGTTTTTACCTTGGGTGATGCGGTGTTCTGTGGTATATTTACCGAGTCGACCGGTACGCTGGGTAGGGAGTCGTTGGTTTGTACTTGTACTATCGGTAAGGAGTCGACGGGAGTTGTTATTGTCGGGATGTTGTCTTTGGGCCCTATTCGGCGCACTTTGCTTTTTGACGATTCAATGGTGTCGATAGCCGTTGTGGCAATGCTGTCATTGCTATGGTGCGAATACGCCATAGTGTGCAGTGATAGCATGCTGATAATCAGTATCGCAAGGATTGTGTGTATATAGTTTCTGTGCACCATTGGTGGGTCAATAATCAACAAACTGCAAAGTTACACTTTTTCTGCGACAAACGAGCCATTTTGAGCCTTTTAATATATTTTAGCGGGCGTAAACGCTCTGTAAAAATTCAAGTGCAGAAATGTACTCTTGTGTGTTTGTGCGATTATTGCAAAGCATCTATCCTATGCCATGCTCGATAGCCGGTCAGGCGTTGACTTCTCCAAAAAGCTCTACTAATGCGTTAAATCGCTTTATATTATCGTCGCCAAATCGGGCTATGGAGTTACGCACTTGTGCCATAGTGCGTTGTACGTCGGGTCTTGACTTGGAAAAGAAATTGTCGGCATAGCACACCAATTTTTCTTCGAGTGTTTCGGGTAGCATGTCGCGATGTGGCAATGGCAAGTCTTGGGCTACAATGTCGTTGATAGTAAGCCCTACGCCAATGTGTCGCTCACACACCCGTGCATGGGTTTCCAACCCCTCGGCTCGTAGTAGCTCGGCTCCTATGATGCCGTGTTGTATATAGTGGGCATCGCCCTGACAGTGTATCGAGGGTGCGTGTGTGCGAAATACCCCTATGTCGTGTAGCATAGCGGCTTCGTGCAGAAAAGCAAGGTCGATAGGCAGGTGCGGATTATTGCGAGCTATCTCTACCGCCAATGAAGCTACCTGTTCGCTGTGTTTCCACAATAGTGTGGTAATGGGTTCGCCGGGTCGGTAGTACTTATTAAGAATTTTAGCAATCTCTATCATGCCGAGTAATAAAAAAGAGGTGCTGCCCGTGTGGCAACACCTCTATATGGTTGGTTAATTATTAGTCAAGGATGTCATTCCAGCCGAAGATATCCTCAGCTTCACCCTTACGGATAGCGCTCAAGAGGTTATAGAGCTTGAGACACCAAGGACCTACAGTACCGTCGGTAGTGTAAGTGTAGCTAATGCCACGAACGGGGTCGTCAATGCGAGAAATGGGGCTGATAACTGCGGCAGTACCACAAGCAGCTGCTTCCTCAAATGTTGACAACTCTTCCTCGGGAACGGGACGGCATTCAACCTTCATACCCAAGTGCTCAGCAAGTGCTTGCAAGCATTTGTTGGTAATAGAAGGAAGGATTGAGTCGCTCTTAGGAGTGATATAAGTATTGTCGCGGATACCGAAGAAATTGGCTGCACCACACTCATCGATATACTTTTTCTCTTTGGCATCAAGATAGATGGGGTTTGAATAGCCCTCATCATGAGCCAATACGGTAGATGAAAGACTTGCTGCATAGTTACCACCTACTTTGAAACGACCTGTACCAAGGGGTGCTGCACGGTCATATTCGCGTACGATACGCATCTTGGTAGGCTTAATACCCTCTTTGAAATATGGACCTACGGGGGTTACAAAAACGACGAGAGTGTACTCTTGAGCGGGTTTAACACCAACTTGAGCTGATGAACCGATAATAAGAGGACGGATATACAATGAAGCGTCGCTCTCATAGGGAGGAACAAAACGTTCGTTTTTCTTTACTGCCAAGCGAACTGCATCTTCAAACAATTCTACAGGCATCTCGGCCATGAGAATACCACGGCAAGAAGTTTGCATACGCTCTGCTGCTGCACGGAGGCGGAAGATACGGATTTTACCATCTTTGCCACGGAAGGCTTTGATACCTTCGAAACACTCTTGACCATAGTGTAGGCAAGTTGCAGCCATGTGCAAGTCAATAGTTTTTTTGTCAGTTACTTCGAGTTCACCCCACTTACCATCTTTGTAAGTGCAGCGTACGTTATAGTCGGTGTCGAGATATCCGAAACCAAGACTATTCCAATCAAGATTTGCGAGTTCCATAATATTACTTAAGTATTTATAGGTTACTTATATTGCTTGTCTATTTATTGTACAAAGATAGAGTTTTTTTAATTATTAGTACACAATTTATGAGTAAATGTTGAGTTAAAAATAACGCTCTATTCTTGTACCTTGTGTAAGTGGTTGATTTTCAAAACGGATATCGGCGTTTGGGATTCTTGGGGAACCATCCTTTCCTTACGCGTTCCTGTTGCTCAAACAACTCTTTTATGGACCAAAGCGACGAGAAGGCAAAGACTCCCAGCATTGCCGACCATAATACTTCGACAACGATTATTGACAGTACAATCCCGGCAATGCCCATGAGCAGAAATATCCACCAACACTCGGTCCCCCAGTAATAATGTGCTTTGATTACTATGGGATGAAAGAGTCCTATGATAAGAAAGGTGCTAATACCTATGAGTAGTCCTAATAGATGATGTGATATGAGAAATTCCATAATGTTTTATTTGTGGCAAATGTAATATAAAAAAATTAAGAAGTAAACAGATAATAGATAATATTATATTGAAGAGTGTTTAATTAAACTATTTTAATTATCTATAGTCAATAAGATATATTACATGGGATAAATGTTTATCACAAAAACGTGTGTTATGAAAAGAATTTTGGCTTTTGTATTTTCTATATTGGCTGTTGTTTCGATTGCACAGCCTAAAGGTTACAATGATAAGTTGCAAGCCATTCAAGAGTATCCTCGCACAGTGGTCAAGGAGGCTCGTGTGGCTCTTGACGAGGCTGTGAAGGGTCATAAATCGCCCGAAATGGTGGATGCTCTCATGTTATTGTCGGCAGCACAGTTGTTGCTCGATAGTGATAGTATCGAGTCGGTTATTGCCGAAATAGAGCGAGTGATGAACCATTGCTCGGATGAGGTGGATCGTAGTGTTGTAGCTCTGTATTTGTGTGATGTGTATAATACATACCTGACCGATAATTATTATAAATACGCGCGTACCTCATATATAAAAGGCAATAGCAATATTGCAACATGGAATGTCCGTAATTTCTATGACAAAATCGATTCGCTACAGCATGTGGCATTGCAACCTGTGCGTGCACTGCAAAAAACATCTATCTCGCACTATCAAAGTATTATTGGTGTTGAGGGGTATGATGGCGACAAAATGTTTAGTTGGGTCAAAAAATTTTATCCTACGATGTATGACTTTGTGGCATCGGTGATATATGAAGCAAATGTGGCGCGACGTGAGCAAAAGGAGCATCCGGACAGTGTGGTGGAAGCTCTGCTGGATGACGTAATACGATACCATGAGAAGACAGGGAAGAAGGCTCCTGCGATGATGTGGAACTTGAAACGGTTGCAATACAATTATCGTATGACACAAGAATCCAACAGCTATTTACAAGCGTTGGATGAACTTATATCTCGATATGCCCGACATGATTTTGTTGTAGAGGCTGTGATTACTCGATATACCCACACTATGCCCGAAACGCAACATGAGACACTGTCGGAATATAATGCATTGAAACAATGGATAGCACGTTATCCTCGCTATTATCGCATAGGTTGTTTGCAGGCAATGTGTGCCGACTTGTCGGCTGCGTCGGTTGCTGTTTCGATGCCTCATGCTGTATATCCCGCTGATTCGATTGTTGCCGATATCCGGTATCGCAACGTCGATAGCTTAGAGTGTGTGCTGTGGAAAAGCGATATTATGCATCCATTGCAAGGAGTGCCATATAACGAGGTAGAAAAATGGCAATGGGAGAAGGTGGAGCGTAAAACGATTGCTTGCAAAGGTGTAGATTTCGACTTTTACGATGCGAAGGCTCTCTTTATACCTCAATCTCCCGGATTATATCGTATGACGATAGCTTCGAGTACCCATAAGGATGAAGCACTCTTTGTCGTTACTCCTTATATGTTGTTGACGGTCGAGTCCACACCGGCTGAATCTTTTGCTATACTTGTGGATAGTAAAAGTGGTAAACCTGTTGTCGGTGAGGAAATAGTACTTACCAATCGTGCGGGAGAAGTATTGCAACAATCTATATCGGATATTAATGGTGTGTGTCGTTATGAGAGACCTGTTGTTGCAGGAACATATTATTTGCATCTTGCCGATGTAAAGAAGTATCCTTTTATGCAAAATTTGAGTTTTGCTTACCCCAAAACTGCTCGTGCAAATGTTGAGGCTCGTGTATTTACCGATCGCCGATTGTACCGACCCGAGCAAACTTTCCACTTCTCGGCTATTGTGTATCGTATGGATAGCTCTTTGCGTCAGGTGCTTGCCAATGTCAATGTGAAAGCCAAGTTGTATGATAATGGTGGTAATGAGGTGTGGAATGGCAATTTTGTAACCGATAAATACGGTTCGTTACACGGTGAAATATCCTTGCCCGAAAAGGCTTCGTTGGGTAATTGGCGTTTGAGCGTCCAAGGTGATAATTTCTATGCTGTACAGAGTATAGATGTCATCGAATACAAACGTCCGCAATTTGCTGTGGAGTGTAAAGATGTGGAGAGTGTATATAGCTATGGCGATAGTGTGCAAGTGAGTGGTAATGCCATGACCTATTCGGGCGCAGCAGTTGCATTTGCTCGGGTCGATTATGTGGTGCGTCAGTATGCTTACTTGTATGGCGAAGGCAGAGTAGTTGCGCAAGGTAATACATCGACCTCTGCCGGTGGCGATTTTGACTTCTCGTTCGTTACAGCCGAGCCTGAGGATATGTATGCTCGTATATGGGGCACTCGTTATGTTGCTGAGGTTACAGTTACATCAGCTACCGGCGAGAGTCAACAGGGCGAGACTCTCATTTCGGTGCCCGGCGTGGGTGTGAAGTTTACCACAAACATCCCCGACAAGGTGTGTCGTGATGAGGTTAACACCTTTGCTATAAGTGTTGTGAATGGTAGTGGTGTTGTGCAGCAATTACCTTATACATTGTCACTCTATCGCACCTTAGCAGAGGGGGTAGGTAGTAAGGAGTATATACGACAAGGTGTAGCCTTATGGCATGCCGATGGCGAGGGGTGCGACAGCAACTTGATACTGCCTTATGATACAATGCAGTCGGGAACTTATCGGTTGATGATGTCGACATATATGCAAGACGGTGTTCAAGTGACCGATAGTGTTGATTTTGTTTGTTATTCGCATGCCGATGTGCATCCTCCTGTGGCAGCGGAATTATGGTTGCCTACTGACCGATTTGAGGCTGTGAATGGCGATATAATTCACATTGCAGTAGGCTCGGCACTGCATAATGCCATGCTTTATTATTTTATATCCGACGGCAATAACTCTATTGAGTACACTACTGTAGCACTTGATAATAGTATGACATCGGTGAAGCTGCCTTTCGATGCATCGTGCGATGATGTGGTACAAGTAATATTTGTACTTGTTTATGATAATAAGGTGTATCGTAGACTTGTTACAGTGAGTCGTAAACAACCCGATATGCGCTTGACTATAACGCCTACAACTTTCCGTGACAAGACTCGACCGGGAAATCGCGAGACTTGGCAATTTACCGTGCGTGATGCTTTGGGTAGGCCTGTCGACGCGCTTTTTATGGCTGAAATGTACGATGCTTCACTCGATGCCTTACGAGCACATTCATGGCAATTCAATCCACGCTTTACCCCTTATGCACAATATATGTTGTCGGTCGATTATTTCTGGTATCTTACAAGTACCGACTATGCCTACATCAATTATCGTAATGAATATGCCAATGCTCAATACATAAGTGGTATATCACCAATACTCCGTAGTTATCTGATGTCGTATCATGGTGTAATGGGGGGCGCAGTGGCTTATCGTTCGATGGCGGTCAACAGTGTGATGACCAAAGAAACCATGGATGTTGATATGATTGCCACAGAAGAGTCTGTGCTTGATGCCAATGTTACAGCTCCGGATGTGCCAGGTGCGTTGGAAAATACTGCAAGTGCCCGAAGTGAGTCTTTGGCCGTAATAGATTATCGTGACGATATGGATGAAACGGCCTTTTTCTATCCGCATTTGGTTACGGATAAGGATGGTAATGTATCGGTGGAATTTACAGTACCCGAGTCCAATACTACATGGAATTTCCTCTCGTTGGCTGTTACACCGCAGTTGTACAATGGTATGTATACGGCATCGGTGGTATCATCAAAGCCCTTGATGGTGCAGCCCAATATGCCTCGTTTTGTGCGCCAAGGTGATAAAATAGTGCTTTCGACAGCTGTACACAACATGACCGATGAGGATATGCAAGGTGATGTGATTTTTACATTGTATAACCCCGACGATGATAGTGTGATTGTCGTTGAGAGTAAGCAGTTTACCGCCCAAGCACAAGCCTCTACTTCGGTACAATTTGCAGTTTCTCTTCCCGATACGCTCTCGTTTGTGGGTGTACGTATAGGCGCCCAAACGGCAATGTATAGCGATGGAGAACAACACTTGTTGGCGGTATTACCATCAACAGAGGTTGTAACCGAGAGTAAGCCGTTCTACTTGTCGCCTGCGGTGTGTGATACGACTATTGTATTTGATGCCATGCGTGAGAAGATGGAGCGCGATAGTGTACGCAATATGCGAGTTACACTTGAGTATTGCGATAATCCGGTGTGGTATGCTGTTACGGCATTGCCGTCATTGGCACAACCCAAGGATAAGAGTGTTATATCGCTTATGGCGTCGCTATATGCCAATGTTGTGGCTACCGGTATTGTGGCACAAAATCTGGCTGTTGCTCAGGCTCTTGCCGAGTGGAGTAGAGGTGAAGGTGATAGGGTGCTTGTGTCGCAATTGGAGAAAAATGAGGAGCTGAAACAACTCTTGCTTAGTACAACACCATGGGCTTTGGAGGCTGCAACTGCTACCGAACAACTACGGCAAATAGCATCGTTGCTTGATGAAAGTATGGCTCGCCGAATGGTACACGAGACTACAACTCAATTGCGCGATGAGCAACAATCGGATGGTGGATGGCCTTGGTTCAATGGCATGCGTTCATCATTTACTATTACACTGAATGTAGTAGCCGGATTGTCGCGGATAATGCAGTGGGGTGATATTGGTAATACAGAGCAGTTGGCGATGATGAAAATCGATGCATTGCGTTACCTCGATGCTGAGTATCTGCGTCGCAATAAAGAGTATCCCGAGCAATTGGATTATCAGGACTTGTGCTATTTATATGTGCGTAGTGCAACGCTTGATGTGCCTATGACGTCCGAACTTCGCTCTTTGTGTAATCAACAACTCGATACAATAGCGTCACAATGGTATAAGTTGGATGAAATAGAAAAGGCTTATGCCGCTGTTGCGTTATACAGCAATGGGAAAAAACAGGTGGCTGAGAATATTATCAACTCTCTGCGTGAGTATGCCGTGGTGTCGTCAGTGCAAGGCATGTATTGGCCCAACAACCGTAGTAATACATTCTATCGCAATAGTGCTGTGCAAGTCCATTGTGCAATATATGAGGCTTTTGCTATGGTGTCGCCTCGTACTGACGAGTCGGATAATATGCGACAATGGTTGCTTTTGCAGAAACAAACCCAGGAATGGGATAATGTGCCATCGACCCTCGATGCTGTAAATATCCTACTCGCATCAGGCTCACGTTGGTTGCTTGATAATAAACCGGCAACTATAGCATGGGGTAATGCACCGTTACCTGAAACCACGCAAGCCGAGCAGATAATGGGGTATGAAAAATATGTGCGAGAAGGAGAAATGATAAATCCTTCGGATGCAACCGTGTGTGTTAAGGAGCATAGCAACAAGCCATCGTGGGGTGCTATATATTGGCAATACAGTGATGATGTAAACAATATTGATTCCTATGCTACCGATGAATTAAGCATTGAGCGTAATTACTATGTTGAGCGCGGAAGCGGCTTAGTACCTATTGAAAGTACGGCAATAAAAGTAGGAGACATAGTAACAGTGCGCATGACAATAACAGCAATGCGAGATATGCAGTATATGGCATTGGTCGATTCACGACCGGCATGTTTCGAGCCACAGAAGCAGTTGCCACAGTACAAATACTCGCAAGGGGTGTGGTATTATGAAGTACCCGGAGATGCCGGTACGGCAATCTATATAGAACACCTGCCACGCGGTGTATATGTAATAGAGTATAATGTATATGCCGACCGCCTGGGAACATATCATTCCGGCATTGCAACATTACAAAGCTATTATGCACCTCAATTTACATCGCATACATCCGGCACAACAATTACCGTATCACAATAGGTATGAGCCTGACTGAAAAAAAACAGCGGATTGAGGAGCCCCTCAATCCGCTGTCGCTTTGTGGTGGTATTATATACGATTACAATTTGTACATATTTTCATAATACTTTTGGTAGTCGCCACTGGTGACGTTGTCCATCCACTCTTGGTTGTCTAAATACCAGCGGACGGTCTTTTCGATGCCTTCCTCAAATTGCAATGAGGGTTCCCAGCCGAGCTCTTTTTGCAACTTGGTCGAGTCGATGGCGTAGCGGGCGTCGTGGCCAAGACGGTCGGTAACGTAGGTGATAAGGTCCAACGAGTAACCCTCGGGGTTACCTAAGATGCGGTCGACGGTCTTTATCATTACCTTTATCAAGTCGATGTTCTTCCACTCGTTGAAGCCACCGATGTTGTAGGTCTCGGCTATCTTGCCTTCGTGGAAGATGAGGTCGATAGCTCGGGCGTGATCCTCAACATACAACCAGTCGCGCACATTCTCGCCCTTACCATACACGGGCAGAGGTTTGCGATGGCGAATGTTGTTGATAAACAACGGTATCAACTTCTCGGGAAATTGATAGGGGCCATAGTTATTCGAGCAGTTGGTAACGATGGTGGGCATACCGTAGGTGTCGTGGTAGGCGCGTACAAAGTGGTCGCTCGAGGCCTTGGCTGCCGAGTAGGGGCTGTGGGGATTGTACTTTGTTGTCTCGTAGAAGAAGTCGTCGCCATAGGCTTTATGACCCTCTGACGAGGCTACCGTCTTAAACGGGGGCTCGATGCCCTCGGGATGGTTCATCTTCAATGCGCCGTAAACCTCGTCGGTAGAGATATGGTAGAAGCGCTTGCCCTCATATCCTTCAGGAAGACTTTCCCAATAGAGCTTAGCGGCCTGCAAAAGCGCGAGTGTACCCATAACATTGGTTTGCGCAAAAGTAAACGGGTCTTTAATCGAGCGGTCCACGTGACTCTCGGCGGCGAGGTGGATAATGCCGTCAATCTTCTCATCCTGCATAAGCTTGTAGAAGGACTCGAAGTCGCAAATATCCATCTTTACGAACTTATAATTGGGCTTATTCTCAATATCCTTGAGGTTGGCCAAGTTACCGGCATAGGTGAGCTTATCGAGGTTGATGATGTTATACTCGGGGTACTTGTTCACGAACAAACGCACTACATGCGAACCGATAAAACCGGCACCACCGGTGATGACGATATTTTTCATAGTAGTTATTGCTTTTTAAGGTTAGAAATACATTTTTTGAGGGAGTCGGTCCAGTATGGTACATTGACACCAAACACCTCTTTGATTTTGGTTTTGTCTAAAACCGAGTAAGATGGACGAGTAACAGGGCTGGGGAACTCATTGCTATGGCAAGGTTGTACATCGCAGTCGGTAGTCCCATTATATTCGGCAATCATTTTTGTGAAGTCAAACCACGAGCAAACACCTTCGTTGGAATAGTGGTAAACTCCTGTTTGCGAGCCATCGAATTTTTCAATCACAACAGCAATAGCACGAGCCAAGTCGAGCGCGTAAGTAGGTGTGCCAACTTGGTCAAATACAACCTTCAGTTGAGGTTTGGTTGCTGTCAGGTTCATCATTGTCTTGCAAAAGTTCTTGCCAAACTCCGAGTATAGCCAAGCCGTGCGGATAATAATGTGGTTGCAACCGGTAGCTATAATGCGTTGTTCGCCATGCAATTTGGTAAGGCCATATACGCCTGTGGGCGTACCTTTTTGGTCTTCTTTACAAGGTATGTTATAAGGCTCTTTGCCAAAAACGTAATCGGTAGATATCTGAATAAGAAGTCCGTTAACCTCTTTCATGGCTATTGCCAAATTTTCGGGTGCAGTGGCATTGAGCTTTTCGGCAAACTCCTCATTGGTTTCAGCAGCATCGACATTGGTATATGCAGCACAATTGACAATCGTGTCGACATTGTTGTCGACAACCATCTTGCGTACAGCCGCCAAGTCGGTGATGTCGAGATATGTTGTTTCTACGCCCTCTACCTCGTTGACGTCGGTGAAAATATAGCGATTATTGCTACTTTGAGCAACAATACGCATTTCGTTTCCCAATTGGCCGTTGGCTCCTGTTATAAGTATTGTTTTCATATAACTTAATCAAACTCGGGATAGAGGTTAACGTTGTAATCAAACGGTGTGTCAAAATCTTTCAGACACATGTGCTTGATATCTTTCTCCGAAAGGATAGCCTTGTCAGTGGGAATTTGCCAATCGATACCAAGACTATCATCCATGATGCTGATGCCACCATCGGCCTCAGGCGCGTAGAAGTTGTCGCATTTATATTGGAAGACTGCTGTTTCGCTCAATACGGCAAATCCATGTGCAAATCCACGCGGAACGAAGAATTGACGGTGGTTTTCCTCGCTCAGTTCAACGGCTACATGATGTCCGAATGTGGGTGAGCCTTTGCGAATGTCTACTGCAACATCCAATACGCGACCCTTCACACAACGTACCAATTTGCTTTGTGTAAAAGGTGGACGTTGGAAATGCAGGCCACGCATTACGCCGTAGCTCGACATGCTTTCGTTGTCTTGTACAAAGTTTATCTTACGAACTTTCTCTTCAAACTCTCGTTGCGAGAAGCTCTCGAAGAAATATCCTCTTGCATCCTTAAATACTTTGGGCTCAATAATTACCAAGCCCTCAATAGCGGTTTTTATTACTTCCATGATTAATCCAGATTGGGTTTTCCGGTCTCTTTAAGCTCGTCTATTACTTTAATCAAGTATTGGCCATATTGGTTCTTAATCATAGGTTGTGCCAATTGGCGCATACGTTCTTCGTCAATCCAGCCCTGACGATAAGCGATGCCTTCAAGGCATGCAACCTTGAGACCTTGACGTTTCTCAAGAACCTCAATATATGTCGATGCCTCTGATAGTGAATCGTGTGTACCGGTATCGAGCCAAGCAAAACCACGACCGAGGGTTTGTACCTTCAACTCGCCATCGGCCAAGAATTGTTGGTTGACAGTTGTAATTTCATACTCACCACGAGCCGAGGGCTTGATGTTTCGTGCAACCTCAACAACCTTATTGGGATAGAAATAAAGGCCTACTACAGCGTAGTTGCTTTTGGGATTAGCCGGTTTTTCCTCTATCGAGAGACAGTTGCCATTCTTGTCAAATTCGGCAACACCATAGCGTTCGGGGTCATTTACCCAGTAACCAAATACTGTTGCTTTTTGTTCCTCATCGGCAGTGCGAACTGCTTCTTTGAGCATTGCAGTAAAGCCTGCACCATGGAAAATATTGTCTCCTAAAACAAGACAAGCACTATCATTGCCAATGAAGTCGGCACCGATAGTAAAGGCTTGGGCCAATCCGTCGGGCGAAGGTTGTTCGGCATACTCAAAGTGCACTCCATAGTCCGAGCCGTCACCCAATAGACGCTTAAATCCGGGTAAGTCATGAGGGGTAGAAATAATCAAAATATCTCTGATACCGGCCAGCATCAACACTGAGATGGGATAGTATACCATGGGTTTATCATAGATAGGCATCAATTGCTTTGAAATACCTTTTGTGATGGGATACAATCGAGTACCGCTACCACCTGCGAGGACGATTCCTTTCATAAGAAGATGTTTTATTGGGTTATTAATTTAATATATTCTTTTATAAAACTGTGCGTAATAAACAAATTCTGTTTGTTACGCACATAGTATGTATGTTTTGGTATATAATTATTTATACAATTCTCTTATCTCTTTGTCGGTAGATTTGTCTACAATTTCTTGAATCTTTTTCCAAGTTGCTTTGTTTGTTGTTTGAGTCTTTTGACCTAACTTGTGCAAAGTGTGATATAGATTGTTTTCTTTTCTTATATGTCTTTGAGTGGTGGGGTAGAAGACAAATGTTATAAGTACCCCTAATGCTATAACAATGTATAGCTGGATATCAATTGATAAACCTACTTTATAGGCAATGAACCAACAAAGTACCACAAAAAGATTCATACTTATAATAGATATTGTCGTACCCCAATGAGAAAATCCTAATTCGATAAAAAGGTGATGTAGGTGTGTCTTATCGGCACTGAAAGGCGAGTTGCCCCTAATTATGCGCATTGTCATTACTCTTAAAGTGTCGAAAATAGGAATACACATAACCGCCAATGTAAATGGGATAAGACCTAATTGGGGGTCAAAACTTTCATTTAATGTGTATGGTGAAAGAATATTTATTACGAAGATGGAGAAGATAATACCCAATGATAAGGTTCCGGCATCACCGATAAACATCTTAGAGTGTTTGCCGAATACATTGTGTAGGAAGAATGGTATGAGTGATGCTGCAACGATGGCCGCAAGTGCCGCCATGCGAATGTTGCCCATTGAGTAAAAAACAACGCCAAAAATAATGCTCGAAACAATCGTGTAACCCGATGAATATCCGTCTACACCATCTATGAGGTTTATTGCATTGATAATACCAACGCTGGCAAATATAGTGAGTGGTATAGCCACGTATGTGGGGATGGTTGTTATGCCCCACAAACCGTGAAATTCGCTTATCTGTTTTCCCGACACCAAGATTATGTATAGAATCAATATTATCTCTATAATAAATCTTACCTTGGGCGATAGCGATATGGTATCATCAATAAATCCTACTATCATGATGATAATGATTGCAGCAAACACAGGGAACATATCGTAGAATGTTCCGAGATATTTGAAGCTCATTATTCCTGCCATAATACCAAATACCACAGTGAGACCACCCAATACAGGTACGGGCACACGTTGCAACTTGCGTGCATCCGGATTATCTACAATGTTTTTGGTTAATGCAACCTTAAGTATGTATGGATATATCCACGACGTACATAGTAAGGCTACAACTGCAGAAATGATGATAGTTGTAAAATCGTTCATAACATTCGTCGTTAGTTATCTATTCAACCAAGCTTTGTAATTGTTGTTCAGTGGGCTTAAATTCCACATTGAATGCTCTCGTTGTATAGCTTGGACATTATTCAAGGCAAATTTACATATTATAATATTAATTACCAAATAAAAACAGAGCTATTTGCTTAATAGGGGGGGGTAATTCGCTGTGCATCAATTGGTTATATGTTTTCCAAAAATGGGCCTTTCTTGAATTTGTATAAGATTTGGTGTGTTTGACAAATTTATATATATAATGTGTATAATTTTGCTCAATACATAGCTATAGCTCCTTCCGAAAAGCATAAATGAGTTGATTTCAGGAAGTTATCTGTGCACTGGGCAGTATTGGTCATTTCGCTTCGTGTGTAGTAGTCGTTGTTGTTCATCGATTACTAATTAAGCAAAAATCAAATTTTGCAAATAAAAAATTTGTTACAAAGGTAATGATTAATTTGATATGTGTGGCGTAATTGTATCGTAAAAACAAATAAAATGTTATTGTGTGTTGTATATTAATTGATTTCGGTTGTATTATTTTTCAATGGGTGCGATTATTTATTTGTAATATTTAATAAAAGAGAGAAAAAATTCATTATCTTTGTGGAGTGTAGGATGTGGTTTGATAAAATTTAAGGTCTGCTCGACTGATTTTTAAAAGCCTATCCGATGTGCTATACAAAGTGCCGAATTATACTCTACATGCTGTCTGAAAAAGTTTTTATATTATGAGTTTGTGTATCTGTATGTTGTCGGAGGCTTTGAAAGAGATGAATTTATATTTACAATTCTAATATTTCGCATTATGTTTAAGAAAAAGGCTATTGTCCAAAAACTTGCTTTGGGCTTATGTGTTCTTACAACTGCCTCTCTATTGAATGGATGTGACGAGTCGTACTCTTTAAGTGACTTAGGCGGCGATATCACTCTGTTGGAGAATGGCGTCTCTGCTCCTGTTGGTGATACAGAGAAGTTTTATTTGAATGACTTTATTGGTGAAAATGACCTTATTAAGATCGATGAAGATGGTCGCTATATGATTTCATATAGCGGTAATGCTTCTACATCTTTCAGTATTCCTTCGTTGGATGTGCCGGCTATGCAGCCTGACTTTGCTTCAGCGCATCTTGACTTCTTTGAGTCTATAAGAAACAACCCCGAGTTGCAGGATATTATCACACTGATTGAGACTGCAACAGGAGGTGAGTTTGACCATTATAGCTCTATCCCTGAGATTATTAATCCTATTAATGGCGAGAAGATTGCGTTGAATGTTAATGGAATTCATGCTGCCATACCTCGTAGCCTTGAGGAGTTTGAGATGGATATTTATGATATTCCTAAGGAGCTGGTAAGTCTTTCAAAGGTCGAGTTGAGTGACAATGCAACGGTCGAACTCTCATTGCATGCCGAGGGATTACCCCGTACTATTGATGAAATTTCGATTGACTTTTATGTGCATCCTCCTGTTCAGTTGCACATTTCTCCTGTTGATGAAAGTATCGAGGTTGTGAGTGAGAATTATTTCCACATTTCTCATAAATTGCCTTGTGTTGATGGAAAGCTTGATGATATCATCTTGTTCAAACTTGATAGAATAGAGTTTAAAGAACCTTTGATGCGCGAAGAGGATGGCAAAATTGCCATATTTGCCGACTTGGATTATGAAGGTCGCATTGATATCGACCAAGAGTTTGACCTCACCGGTTGGACTCCCGTGTTGGACTTGAATGTAGGATTTAAGGTTTCGGATTTCTCTATCAAATCGGCTTCGGCAACTGTACAAGCAGATATTGAGCCTATCTCGTTCTCGCAAGAGATTACCGGATTGCCCGAGTTACTTGCCAGTCCTAAGAATTGCTTCGACTTGAGTTATCTTACTCTTGAGTTAAATGTCAACAATACCACACCAGCACGACTTGCTACCGACTTTATGATGCAGTCGACCTTCCAAGATGGCTCGGAAAGTGGTGATATCTCTACACAGGAACCTATTGTTATCGAGCCTAATATGTTGCAACAAATTATTATCTCGAATGAGGAAAAATATGCCGGACAACCCGGTTATATACCTAACCTCAATGAGGTGATGTATAAGATACCTCGTTTGTTGCGATTGAAGGCTTCGCCTTATATTCCTAAAACTGATATTGACTTGAATCTTAATACCGCCTTCAATGTGGATATCGATTATTCATTGAGAGTGCCCATCATCTTTGGTGAAGATCTTCATTTATCATTGTCGGGCGACTTTGGCGATCTGGGCGCCGATATTGCAGCTCTTACCGAGAATGCTACCGTGGTAGATCTTTCGGCTAAGATAGTCAGCACATTGCCTCTTGACATCAAGATGAATGTGGTACCTGTCGATGCCGAAGGTAATGTACTTGGTGGTGTTACAATTGAGGGCGTTCCTCTAATTATAGATGGTAATACCACTACTCCTTTCGATATTAAGATTGAGGCTACAGAAAACAATGATTTGGATAAGTTGTATACATTGCAATTTGAGCTTGAGGGTACTGCTACCGGTGATAATAATGAGTTGCGCCCCGACCAATACTTGCAATTTACCAATATTGTATTGTCGTTGCCCGAGGGTATATCTATAAAGATTAAATAATAAACCGTGTCAGTTATGAAAACTTCATATATTAAATCGTTGGTTGCAGCCATTCTTGTTGGTTGCACCATGGGAGCTTCGGCTCAAGCATTACATTCGGGTTATTTTTTGGAAGGAATGGTTCAACGTCATGAACTCAACCCGGCATTCGGTGGCGAAGCTAATTTTGTTGCTATACCGGGTCTTTCGGGTTTCAACCTTGGAGTATCAACCAACTTCGGACTGTCGGATTTCGTTTTCAAGAGAGATAACCAATTGGTATTGGGCTTGTCGAGTCAGGTGTCGGCTAGTGAGTTTTTGAATGGACTCCCTCAAAATAACCAATTTCAATTACAATTGGATATACCCATCTTATCGGTTGGTTTCAGAAGTTTTGGCGGATTTTCTACAGTGGGTATTAAGACACGCTCATTTGTAGGGCTCAACATCCCCTCTTCTCTCTTTGCATTTCTCAAGCAAGGTGCCGATCCTACAACCGGTATAGCTCGCTATGATATAGATAATCTCAATGTGAACACCAATAATTATGTAGAAATCGCATTGGGACACTCACGTAAGTTGCCCGCGCTTGAAGGCTTTTCTTATGGTGCCAAACTCAAGTTCCTTGTTGGAGCACTCTCTGCTCAAGCCAATATTGAGCATATAGGTGTAGAGATGTCGCAAGAGCGTTGGATGGTGGAAACAAAGGGTGTTGCCTCATTGTCAAGTGGATTGTCCCTTACTTATGACGAGGAGGGTAATATAAATGGTGTCGATGCCTCTTCGTTGCAAATCGGCGGATATGGTTTCGGTGTTGACTTGGGTGCTGTATATACACCGGCGGCATTACCCGATCTTACTGTATCGTTGGCGTTGAACGACCTTGGATTTATCTCATGGAGCAACCTTAATAATTCTGTGACTTCGGGGTGTTTCGAGTATACCGGTTTTGGAACAATTGGTACTGAAGGTACTGCATTGAACGATCAGCTTGATGCAATGCTTGAAGATGTGTCGGAACTTATTAAGTTTGAGCCTGTAGCACCTCATAATGAAACTCGTATGTTGCAAACTACACTTAATGTAGCAGCCGAGTATGCTATTCTCAACCGCATGATATCATTTGGTCTCTTGTCATCGACACGTTTCGGTGCACCCTATACTTATGCCGAGGGTATGGCTGTTGTAAACTTCCGCCCTGCTTCATGGTTCCAAGCCGCTATTAATGGCTCAGTCTCTACACAAGGTTCGGCTGTAGGTGCATTGCTTACTTTCTGCCCGAATGGCGCCAATATCTTCCTTGGTTGCGACTACATTTCACCCAACATGAAGTTCTCGGCTGAGGGTATTCCTTTGTATGGTACAAGAGCCAATGTGCGCGCCGGTATCATTGTTACCTTTGGAAAGAGGAAATAAGTAGTAGATAAGTAAACACATACAAGCGACAATGGCTCATATCGAGTTGTTGTCGCTTTATTTATAAATAAGCCTTGTGTATTGTGGTGTAAATTCCTCAAAAAAGAGTATTTTTGTTGCCGTATAATATAAAAGATGAACGCACAGCTACTACGTCCGCAAGTATCTCCTTTGCTGCACAACGAGAACAATCTCGATATTGTGCGGTATTACTTGTCGTTTGCTGTGCTCTTTGCCCATTTTGCCGAACTTACAGGTACAACCAATTACTTTCCCACGTCGAGCTACACGGCTGTAGGTGGATTTTTTATGCTCAGTGGTTTCTTGGTATTCTACAGTTATTTGCGTAGTAAATCGACCCTGCAATATTTCAAGCGTAGGGCACAGCGTATTATACCACCCTACATGGCTATAGTGTTATTGTGTGCTTTGTGCGGTGTGTGGTTAACCAATTTACCTGCCGAAGAATATTTCACATCTTCACAGTTCTGGCAATATCTGGGGGCAAACCTTACCTTTGCCAATTTCTTGCAACCCTCTTTGCCCGGAGTCTTTGAGGGGCAGGTGTATGAAGCCGTTAATGGCTCGTTGTGGACAATGAAGGTCGAGATACTGCTCTACATATCTATCCCGTTGGCAGCATGGCTCATGATGCGCTGTAGCCGGGTGTGGGCATTGGGGCTCATATATGTGCTATCATATATATATAAGATGTGGATGGGGCACCTGTATGTCGAGTCGGGCGAGTTGATATACCGTATCATGCAACGACAAGTAGGCGGGCAGTTGCTGTTCTTCTATTCGGGAGTGGCTATTCTTATGTATTTCGATTATTTCCAACGATATATCCGCTGGCTTTTTCCTGTGGCTCTGGCTGTGGGTGTTGCCTCAAAGTGGGTCAATTGGTTTGATGCTATTGAGCCTTTGTGTATAGCCATAGTAATTATTGGTTTTGCATATAATTGCCGATGGTTTGTGTGGATGCGCAAGTATGACAATATAGCTTATGATATATACTTGTTTCACTATCCTATCATACAGTTGGTAGTCTATTGGGGCTTGCCCGAGCGCAATATCTATTGGGCCTTGGCTGTAGTTGTGGCCATGACAATATCTTTGTCGCTCCTTTCGTGGTACTTTATTGAGCGACCTGTGATGCGTCGTAAAGTGTAATGAGGACGTGCAGCGGGTATTATTTCCCCACTTTTCTCTTTGCAAAGTCTACAATGAGTTCGGCTACCGCTTGCGAATCGAGAGCCGATGAGTTGATACATAGGTCATAGGTAGCACCGTCGCCCCACACCTTGTCGGTGTAGAAGTTATAGTATGATGCGCGTATTTTATTGCGTTTCTGTGCCAATGTGCGTGCCTCACTTTCACTCACACCGCTGTTACGAGCTATGATGCGGCGCACGCAATCATCCTCGCAGGCGTGAATAAACACACTCACACAACCCGGGTGGTCACGTAGGATGTAGTCGGCACAGCGACCTACGATTACCGCCGAGTGCTTGTCGGCAATATCGCGTATAACATCCGATTGAACTTTGAATATCATCTCGTCCGACCATCCGCCCGAGGGCATACTGCTCGCACCAGTCATCCATCCCATCGATAGTGCATTCAGGAAACGGTTGGGAGCTTTTTCATCTACTCGCTCAAAGCATTCGGCACATAGTCCGCTTGCTTTGGAGGCCTCCAATATCAGCTCTTTGTCGTAGTAGTTGATGCCAAGTAATTCGGCTACAATACGACCTACTTCGCGACCTCCGCTTCCAAATTGACGTCCTATGGTAATGATGAGATTGTTTTTCATATCGGTATGTATTTGACAATGACTTTTACAAATGTAGTGAATATATTTATAATAATGTGTGGGTGTACTCTAATTTTATTTCTCTTTTACATTTATATATGCCAGATAGTGTGTGTCGGACATAATCGGAGTAAGTGCAAGATATCCGTTTGTAATCTTGCTGTTGACAATGCGTAGCGGATTTTGGGTCGATAACTGCTGGTCTAACGCCTGTAGTCGGGCGGTGTCGGGCTCGTAGTGAACATGGTAGGTGCCTTGTGTAGTAGGCGCGAGGTAACGGTCGGCAATGATGCGCGCCACCATGCCCATGCTCATGTGCAAGTTGAGCTCGATGCAAGGATGCAGCAATATTTGCCCTTGCTTGTCACGATATACAATCATATCGATGCCCAAGTAACCCTTGTAGTGTGGGGCTATGAGCGATGTGGTAATGCCGCATAGTGCATCGCGAATTTCGAGCAATGTTGCAGGGGCGATATATTGCGATAGCATCCGTTCTATTTCGTCGTTTGATGCAAGAATGTTGCTTTGGTATGCACCTCGCTCGTCGGTAAGGAAATAAGAATAACCGGCAAATTGTGTGGCTGTTCCATCACTATAGAACTCCATTGCCAAGTCGCATATCTTATCCTGCCAAGTTTCGCCCATGATGTATCCCTGCTTGCGTATTATACCGCTTGCACTGCGAGCTGTCATCTTGTCGTATACACCGTTTACGCGCCACACACCACGTCCACTGCTTGACCATGGGGCTTTCAGTATAGTGGAGGGCTGCGATGTAACATACTCGTCGACCTCAGTATCGTTGTGTAGTACCACAGGTTGTGGTGGAAGTTGGATATGAGGCAACATATATCTTAATTGTTGCATGATAGTACATGTCGTGGCACGGCCCGATAGCTTGCGTATCTGTTCGATAGCCTTATCGTCCGGTAATATATCGCGTGCAATGCCGTTTCGGGTAAATTTGTCGACGATATAGGCGCTCCAACCCCAAGGGTGACACTCGGCTATGTTGCGCGACGGCTTGCTCATGGCGTGTGCTGTGATGCCTAACGCATTGAGGGTCTCTTGCATCATAGGGGACACTTGTTGCATAGCCCATACTTGCGCGTTCGGCTCATCGGCATACCATATAGGTAGTAACGACAGGTCGCGTGCAATGCCTTGCGCTGCCGGAGTAGGGGTGTAATACTTACCGCCAAAGGCAAGTGCCATATCGTTTTCGGGTGCAAACAGGTATAGATGCTCGAGTGGTGTCATTGCTGTAAAATTCTGTTGCAAGATAGTAAATTTTATTGTGCGATAGTATTATTACGGTACAAAAAAAAGAGTGTATCCCTTCGGTGGAAAAGATACACTCTTAATATGAAGTGTGATTGGTTAATTATCCAAAGAGCTTGGCGGGATATTCACCTGCATCTACAAGGGCTTGAATTTTGGCTACAACCGATGGACGGTCTTCGGCATAAGTAACACCAAACCAGCGAGATGTTGTGTCGAGTACTTCAACCGTACTTGTGCCCTCTTGGATGAGTTTGTTTACCATGAGAGGGATGAAGAACTCGGCCTTGAGGTTGCTCATATTCTCGTTAAGGAATTCGGTGAAGTATGCCTCAGAGTGAGCGAAGTAGTCGGGTGTAAAGCCCCACATATTCATCGATACGGGAGTATTGTCTTCGATACTTACCCATTCGTCGTTCTCGTCTTTATATTTTACTACGCCGTCGATACGCTCAATCTTGGTGCGCTCAACAACATCGGTAAGCATGCGGTTGTTGTCCATTGCACACACACCACGCGACACGCTACCACTCTCTGACAGGGTGTTGCCAACGCGGTAGCCCACCATGCAGTAGCTGTTGGCTTTGCCGTCCATTTCGCTGAGCCATTTGCCCAATACGGCAAAGCTGTCGCGACCATAGAAGTCGTCGGCATTGATAACTGCAAAGGGTTCTTTTATAACATCCTTGGCCATGAGTACGGCGTGGTTTGTACCCCAAGGTTTCACGCGGTCGGCGGGACAGCTAAAGCCTTCGGGCAACTTGTCGAGTGATTGGAAAACAACCTCAACGGGGATGTGATTGGCATACTTGTTGAGTACTTTTTCGCGGAAATCGGCTTCAAAGTCTTTGCGGATAACAAAGACAACTTTACCAAAACCACCGCGAATAGCGTCGAAGATCGAGTAATCCATGATTGTTTCGCCACTGGGGCCAAGACCATCCAATTGTTTCAAGCCACCATAGCGACTACCCATACCGGCTGCAAGTACATAAAGAGTAGGTTTCATCTTCTTTTATTTTTTATAGATTAGCACAATTTGCGTGAACCCTCTGAAATGACTACGTCATATACTTTGGGAAGTTTGCCATATTTCTCTCTGTAAGCCTCTTTTGCGCGATTGATGAAGGCATCGTACAACTCTTCTTTAACGAGGTTGATGGTGCAACCACCAAATCCACCACCCATTACGCGTGAACCTGTAACGCCACATTCGCGAGCGATGTCGTTGAGGAAGTCGAGCTCCTCGCAGCTTACTTCGTACAATTTGCTCATGCCATGGTGTGTTTCGTACATCTTGGCACCAACAGTCTCATAGTCGCCTCTTTCGAGAGCATCGCATACGTCGAGCACGCGTTGTACCTCGCCAATAACATATTCGGCACGCATGTAATCCTCAGCGCTTACTTCGGCTTTCACTTCATCCAACATAGCCATGTCGGCATCGCGGAGGAATTCAACCTCAGGGTGACGTTTTTTCATGGCAGCAACTACGTTCTCGCAGCTCTCGCGACGTTTGTTATAGGCGCTTGACGCAAGTTCGTGCTTAACAACAGTGTCGAGCAATACAAGACGATAGCCTTGGGGGTTGAAGGGGAAATATTGATATTCAAGTGAGCGGCAATCGAGGCGGATAAGGCTACCTTCCTTACCAAACACCGATGCAAATTGGTCCATGATACCACATTTTACACCACAATAGTTGTGCTCGGTAGCTTGACCAACCTTGGCCAACTCAAATTTGTCAATCTTGTTGTCGCCAAAAAGGTCGTTGAGTGCATATGCATAAGTGCTCTCAAGCGCAGCCGATGAAGACATACCTGCACCGAGGGGCACATCGCCTGCAAAAGCTGTGTTGAAACCCTTAACATCTACACCGCGCTTAATCATTTCACGACATACACCAAAGATGTAGCGTGCCCATGATGTACGGGGTGCATCCTCTTCGTTGAGACCAAACTCAACGTAGTCTTTCATGTCGATAGAGTATGCTCTTACCTTATTTGTTCCATTGGGACGCAATTCAGCAATCATACCCTTGTCGATAGCTCCGGGGAATACAAAACCACCATTGTAGTCGGTGTGTTCGCCAATGAGGTTGATACGACCGGGTGATGCGTATACAGAGCCTGTCAATCCGTCGAAGTGTTTGATAAATCTACTTCTTACATGTTCGATATCCATAATAATTAGGTGTTATAAGGTTGTTAGTAAATTATTTGATTGTAAATTTAAATACTGTGTGTGATTGGAACTTCTCACCCGGGCGCAACACGGTAGAGGGGTATTGGGGCTTGTTGGGCGAGTCGGGGAAGTGTTGTGTTTCCAAGCAGAATGCTGTGCGGGCATTGTAATACTTACCATGCTTGCCTACATACTCTCCATTGAGCCAGTTGGCTGTGTAGAGTTGTACTCCGGGCTCGGTAGTGAATACTTCAAGTGCAATACCTGTACGGGGCGAAACACATTCAGCAGCAAGGGCAAATACTTTGTCACCTTTATCCAATACGTAGCAGTGGTCGTATCCGTGACCGAAAATCAACTGCTCGAATGGCTCATCGATGCGCTCTCCTATTGTGTGAGGAGTATCGAATGCCATAGGTGTGCCGGCTACAGGCGCAGGCTCGCCATACGGTATAGCAGTGTCGTCGGTGGGTAGATATTGCGAAGCATTAATGGTGAGAATATGGTCGTCAACAGTTGTTTCTCCTACGCCCGATAGGTTGAAGAATGCGTGATTGGTGAGGTTTACAACAGTAGCTTTGTCTGTTACAGCCTCGTATGTAATATCTACACTATTGTCGTTGGTGAGGCGATAAGTAACAGTAACGGTGAGGTTGCCGGGAAATCCCTCTTCGCCATCGGCCGATGTGTAGTGCAATGCCAATGTCTGATTGTCTATTTGTTCGGCATCCCATACTCTTTCGTTGAAACCTTTTACACCACCGTGTAGGTTGTTGGGGCCGTTGTTGATGGCAAGTTGGTCATATACCATGCCATCCAATTCAAATCGTCCGCGGGCAATACGATTGGCATATCGGCCACATATTACACCAAAGTAGGTGTCGCCGGTGGTAAGAATAGTCTCCATTGAGTCGTGACCGGTAACAACATCTACCATATTTCCGTTGCGGTCGGGAACAAGCAACGATATGATGCGTGCACCATAATTGCAGATAGTCAATTCGCATCCGTTGGCGTTGGTGAGCGCATAGAGACGAGTCGATTTACCCTCAATTGTGGCGTTGAATTTATCGTACGAAATGCCCGATAATGTTGTAGTATTATTCATTATATAGTCCTCTATTAAATGATTTATTTCTCCTGCGAAGCCAAGTACTCTTCGGCTACCTCACACAGTGTGCGATACCAATCCTCGCCGAAACGTCGTATAAGTGGCTCGCGTAGGAATTGGTACACGCGAACACCCTCTTTGCGACCCAACACCTCGGCCGCCTTACATATTTTCCAGCGGTGATAGTTGAGTGCGGTATATCCGTTTGACCACTCTTGTAGTCGCACAGGGTATAGGTGGCACGATAGGGGTTTGTAAAACTTTGAACGGCCTTCACGATAGGCTTTTTCAAGAGCGCAATAGCACATGCCGTTTTCACCATAGCAAGTAAATACACAATCACGACCATCTACAATAGAGGTGACTAAGTCGGCCTCTTCGTCGACATACGAAACGCCTTGTTCCTTGATAACTGCCTGTGCGGCCGGGCTGAGGTCGTTCCATACGGCATCGAGAGCCTCTTCTATAGCCTTTTGTTCCTCGGGAGTGATGGGAGCACCTGCATCGCCGTCAATACAACATTCGCCTTTGCAAGCATCAAGATTGCACAAAAAATATCTTTCGAGAATATCGAGGGTGATGATGGTGTTGTCTATTTGTATCATGTATGATGTGGATTAATTGCCTTGCAGGAGTGTGACTTTCAATATATACTTCTGCGAGCAATGTAGCTCGCAGAAGTTGTAAGCTATGAAATTATTCGGTAGGGATGTCTTTGTTGACATTCTTTGAGCCTATCACAGCGTAGAACAAGAGGTAGGCGAGAGCAATAATGATAACCCAGTAGCTACCGATAAAGCCAACCTTGTCGGCTACTACACCTTGAATGAAGGGGAGAATACCACCACCGCATACAAGTGCCATAAAGATGCCCGATGCAGCAGGTGTGTATTTGCCAAGACCCTCGGCTGCAAGGTTGAAGATAGAACCCCACATAACCGATGTACAAAGACCGCACAAAAGCATAAATAACATGCTCATGGGTACTTCAGTGTTGATAAAGGGTACTGTAACCTTAACACTCTCGGGTGTAAACATCAACGCCAAGATAAGGATAATACATAGTGCCGATACGGTTGTGAGCATGGCTTTGCTGGTAACTTTGGCACCAATAGCACCACCTATAAGACGACCACACATCATCAAGAACCAATATGAACCTACTACAGTACCTGCAACAGCGGGGCCTACCCATGTGAGGTCCGACATGTAGAGGTTGGCAATATTGGGGATACCTACCTCGATACCTACATAGAAGAAGATAGCTATAGCACCCATAACGAAGTGACGGAATGACATGGGGCCATATTTGTCCTTGGTTTGCTTGCCGTTCAAGCGAGCGGCTTTCTCTTCGGCTGTCTCCATGTGAGGCTCGGGTATCTTGGTCATGGCAATGATAACAAATGCCAATGCAAAGATGGCCATTGCAATAATCATGGCAGGTGCAGCATCGCCTACCTTGGCTTGATCCATTGAGCCACCGATAAGATAACCCAACAAGATGGGAGCGATAGTACCACCGATTGAGTTGCATGAGCCACCCAATTGCAAGAGTTGGTTACCGCGAGCACCACCACCACCGAGGGTGTTGAGCATGGGATTAACAACAATGTTGAGCATACACATTGAGAATCCGGCTACGAAAGCGCCCAATACGTACACCATAAAAGACTCAACGTATCCCGATAGGAATTGGATACCTACACCAATGAAACCCACAGTTACTGCGGCCAATGAGGTGAACTTGTAACCTTTGCGCTTCAAGATAACACCGGCAGGAATACCCATGCAGGCATAAGCAATGAAGTTGGCAAGCGAGCCTAATTGCGAGAGGGCATTAGAGGCTTGAAACTGATTCTTTACAATTACTCCCATTGAACCGGCAAAGTTGGTGACAAATGCAATCATGAAAAAGAGTGCAAACATCACGGCAATAGGAAGAGCATAATTTTTCTTTTGTTCCATGGTAAAATATTTTACAATTAGTGATTAGTCTTTGATAAGGTTTGTACCGGTCATTTCGGCAGGTATGGGCAATCCCATGATGTGCAATATCGAGGGAGCAACGTCGGCCAAGATACCGTCGCTCACGGTCGAGTGCTTATTCTCGGTAACATACACAAAGGGTACGGGATTGAGCGAGTGGGCTGTATTGGGTGTGCCATCACTGTTCTCGGCATTATCGGCATTACCGTGGTCGGCTATGATGATAGTCTCATAACCGGCAGCCTTGGCAGCTTCGACAGTCTCGTTTACACATTGGTCTACGGCTTTTACAGCTGTTTCGATAGCCGAGTAGATACCGGTGTGACCCACCATGTCGCCGTTGGCATAGTTTACTACGATGAAGTCATACTTTTCGCTCTTGATGGCCTCTACGAGTTTGTCTTTTACTTCAAAGGCGCTCATCTCGGGCTTGAGGTCGTATGTGGCAACCTTGGGCGAAGCAACAAGAATACGCTCCTCGTTGTCGTAAGGTGTTTCGCGACCACCGTTGAAGAAGAATGTAACGTGTGCATACTTCTCGGTCTCGGCAATGTGAAGTTGTTGCTTGCCTTGAGCTGCGAGGTATTCACCGAGGGTGTTAGATACGTTTTCCTTGTCGAATAGGATGTGTACACCCTTGAACGAAGCATCGTAGGGTGTCATGCAGTAGTATTGCAAGCCGGGGATGGTGTGCATGCCGGCCTCGGGCATGTCTTGTTGTGTGAGCACGATAGTGAGCTCCTTGGCGCGGTCGTTGCGGTAATTGAAGAAGATTACCACATCACCTTCCTTGATAGTTCCGTCTATCTGAGCATTTACGATGGGTTTGATAAACTCGTCGGTTACGCCTTCGTCGTACGACTCTTGCATGGCTGCAACCATGTCGGTGGCTTTCTTGCCAATGCCGTTTACGAGCAAGTCGTAGGCCTCTTTAATGCGCTCCCAACGTTTGTCGCGATCCATGGCGTAGTAGCGACCGATGATTGAGGCAATCTTGCCGGCACTCTTCTCGCAATGAGCTTGCAATGCGGCAATAAATCCCTTGCCACTCTTGGGGTCGGTGTCGCGACCGTCCATAAAACAGTGGATGAAGGTGTTGTCAATACCATATTCGCGTGAGATATCGCACAACTTGAAGAGGTGGTCGAGCGAACTATGTACTCCACCATCTGATGTCAAGCCCATGAAGTGAATATTCTTTTTGTTGTCGCGAGCGTATGAAAATGCCGATATAATTTCGGGATTTTCCATAATTGAGTTTTCGCGACAGGCTTTGTTGATTTTTACGAGGTCTTGATATACAACACGACCGGCGCCGATATTGAGGTGTCCAACCTCCGAGTTACCCATTTGTCCATCGGGCAAACCAACATTCTCGCCACTTGCTTGCAACTGAGAGTGGGGATATGTTGAGATGAGATAATCCCAATAGGGAGTGGGGGTTGATGCAATAACATCGGCGTGAGAATTGTCTCCAATGCCCCAGCCGTCGAGGATCATTAACAATGCTTTTTTACTCATAATTCTATCTTCTTATAGATTGTACCTTAAAATTAATTATTTCGCGAAGATACTAATTTTTTATCTATTTTTCTCAATATCAGAGGTGATTTTCATAGTTTTTATTTATGAAAGATTGATTTGCACTTTTCGTGCTTATTTCTTTACTTTGTCATCGCAAGTTGTAGTGGTATGAAAGCATCTGATAAGGTACATCTATCCCGAGTGCAAAGGGTTGATATAGAGCGACAAGTACGATATGTCGACTTTGTTTCGCGGCAGGGGTTTCCGATAACTCCCGGTAGCGATGATGTGCTTGCTGTATTCGATGCTACGATGCTTTTGTTAAATGCCGATTATACACAAGGACAATTGCATGCCATGTTGAGTGATACGGACGATAATTCGTCGCAAGCATTGTTCGTGCGCAGGTATCACAATCTATTGTCGCACTTGTTGGCCGATGATATTGATGTGAACTTCGATGAGTCGCGTGTTCTTGAATATTATCAGCAACTATTTGCTGAAGGTACCGGTACAACGTTGAGCAGAACACGCACGGCTATCGCTTCGTTGCGTCGTGGAGTGGTGGCGCGTGAGTCTTATACGGCAAGTCGTGAGCTGAGTGAACTGGTTGAGTGGCTGTTGGTAAGTAGTAACAGTGCCACCTCTTTTTCCTTAGTGGATGTTGCGGTTTTTCTATATCGATTTGTTCGGGAGACAACCTTGCCACAAGGTCGTGAGGAGGTTATGCAATTGCTTATGCTACTTATGTTGCGTCGATTGGGCTACAATTGGGTGCGATTGAGTGCACCGGCCATTGTGATGGTCGAAGATAGAGTGGGTTATCGTCGAGCATTATTGAGTGATAGCGATGCGCAACATGGCTTGACTAATTGGGTCGTCTATTTTGTTCATGCTGTATATGAAGCTGCTAAGCGATTTAGTGCCAAGCATGCGCCGGTATTACCCCCCAAGTCGGTATCGCATAAGACAGTGTTGAATAGTCGTCAACGAGCTATACTTGACTACATTGCCGTCAACCAGCCGGTGGGTGTTGCAGCAATTGTAAAACACTTGCATAAAGAGTCTATTAATACAATCAAAAAAGATCTTTTACACTTGCGCAAGTTGGGTTATATAGCCCCCGACGGTGTGCTGAAAGGTACGGTGTATTATAAGATATGACGAGGTTGTATGGAAATATATCAATATCTCAATTTGCGAATGAATAAAAAGGCTAATGTGGCAAAATTGAATACTTGGTAATATAAAAAGCAACGCGACGGCATAAACCGTCGCGTTGTTGCTTTATGGTATGTGTTTCTATTAATTTTCAAATAGGTCGTTCCATGAGGTGTTTTTTTCGACGCTGAGGCGAGTAGCCTTGTCAGTGTCGCGATCTACTCCTACGCCATTGTAGTAGCAATAGATAAGACCGTCCATCACACGGTCGTAGTGGTCGCATGTGAACGAAACCGATACTCCGTTGTAATATAGATTGTTGTATATTTCAAATGCTCTTTCGGGGTCCTTGGCGTAGTGATGACCTACCAATAAGCAGTCGGCAAGGTCAAGTTGTGCGGTGCAGTCGCCTGTGGCTGCACGCTCTTCAAGTTGTGCTAACTCTTCGGGGGTAAAACCATGTATTCTCATGTTGAATTAAATTAAGGTTCTTGATAAAATGTGCCTATAAAATGTCTCTATAGGTTATATTAATGCAAATATAGTGAATAAATTTTGAAACGTAGTGCTAAATAATGAAAATATTATTGCAAAAGTTTGTTTATCGTGCCACCTTGTTGTTGTCGTGTTGAAAAACGAACTTAGTGGGGACGGTGTTTGCGGTTAGTTTTTCGACAAAATGTCCTCAAGGTCTTTGGCTGTGAGGGCCAATTGGAATTTGCCATTCTGTGCCACCGAGATATTTCCGGTTTCCTCACTCACGATGATAGCTATGGCATCGGTCTCTTGGCTAAGACCCAGAGCCGAGCGGTGACGCAGACCGAGCGATTTGGGGATGTCGGTATTGTGCGAAACGGGCAGTATGCACGATGCCGCGCTGATGCGATTGTTGGATATAATCATGGCTCCATCGTGTAAGGGGCTGTTCTTGAAGAAGATATTCTCGATAAGTCGTGCATTGACATCGGCGTTTATGGGTTCGCCTGTTAGTTCGTACTTGTCGAGAGGGGTATTGCGCTCGACGATAATGAGTGCACCGGTCTTGGTCTTAGCCATGTTCATGCAGGCATATACGATAGGCATTACATAGGGCTTGGTTTGCTCTTTATCACCTTTTTGGAACACACCGAGCAGGAACTTCCAGCGGTTGCGTGAGCCGAGTTCGATAAGGAAACGCCGTATCTCTTCTTGGAACAGTACCACAAGAACAAGCAGACCCAAGCTCATAAACTTGTCCATGATGGCGCCCAATAGACGCATGTCAAGTATGAGGCGGAAGACAATCCATACAATTACAAATGTAATAAGACCACTGAATATCTTTATGGCTCCCGACTCCTTCATCATCTTGAAGAGGTAGTAGAGCAATGAGGCTACTATCAGTATGTCTATGGCATCTTTTATTCCAAATTCTATCATAGGTATTCTTATGTATTATACGTGTGTCAAGGAATAGTTTTTGTTACTATTTTTACTGCTTCAACGGCCTCTTTGACGTCGTGTACGCGCAGGATGTTTGCACCTCCTATCAGTGCCAGTACGTTCAAGGCTGTTGTACCGTTGAGACTCTCCTTTGGAGTTGTGTCCAATAGCTTATATATCATCGACTTGCGAGATATGCCCACGAGTAGTGGAAGACCTAATTGTGCAAATTCGTCGATGTGGCTCATAAGACGGTAATTGTCGTCAATGGTCTTGCTGAAACCAAATCCCGGGTCAACAATAATGTCATTAATGCCCATGTGGGTCAGACGGTCGATTTTCGTGGCAAAATATTGCAGTACATCGGCAGTAACATCTTCATAATGTAAGTATTGCTCTTGCATCATGGCCTCGGGAGTACCTCGCATGTGCATCATTACGTATGGTACATTCAGTCGGGCTACTGTGTCAAACATTTTGTCATCCATTTCGCCACCCGATATGTCATTAATAATCTGAACATTCCACTCTTCAACACTCCAACGGGCTACTTCGGCACGGAAGGTATCGACCGATATTATTGCCTCGGGACATTGGCGTCGTATAGCCTCAAATCCTATGGCCAATCGGCGCTTCTCTTCATCGACGCTCACATCGGCGCAGCCCGGTCGCGACGAATATCCGCCTACATCTATCATATCAGCGCCCTCTGAAATAAGTGCTGTTACACGCTTGGCTACAGTTGTAGCATCGGGGCAACGGCTGTTGTCGTAGAACGAATCGGGGGTAACATTGAGTATACCCATAACTTGCGGACGAGACAAGTCTATCAACTTGCCTCCTGCATTGATGGTGAGTTTTCTATTGCGATTATCCGAGAGCATACATGCATAAATTAGCAAGCGAAATTACAAATTTTCTGTGAATATAAGTGCGAATAATAGATATAAAAAAATGATGGTACGGAATTTTATTCTTTTTCTACCGATTTGTGCTGTTCGTCGCTTTTATTTAGTCGTGGAACAGCGTCAACCTTAGTGTGCTGTATCTCTCGTTGAGGCTTGATTTTTTTGACTGCCTTGGGCTTGACGATGGGGTAGGTTGAGTCGTTGCGGGCATGAGTGCGACGGATATAGGTGGGGCGACGCTCCTCCTCGGGGATGGTGTCGAGTTGTGAACGAAACAGGGCTATTTCTTGTTCGAGTTGTGTATAATCGGAAGCGGGCTGTTGCTGAGTATGGCGGTAGTGGGTGGCTGCAAGTTGTGCTATACACAACACCAATGCTACTACTACCAGAAAAAGCGTAGCTCGGCGCTGTCCGCGAGGGAGCGAAAGCCATTTATCCGACCATTTATTCCATTTCATTGTTTAATTTTTATCTCTCTACTTGCGTTATATGGGGCAAAATAATACTTTTGTAGTGAAATAATCAATAGCTTTTGGTGAAAATATTGTTTAGGTAATAAAGTTTCTGTGTAATGTTGCGATTTTTGCGTCAAATACCGCCCTATCTGCTCACCTTGATAGTCTTAGTGGCTATCTGTTATCTGTCGTTGGACGCCGACCCATTTCCCGACAGAGAGCGTTGGTTTACCTTTCCGGGCTCGGACAAGGTAGTACATTTTATTATGTATGGTGGACTTACAGCAACATTCTGTTTCGACTATTATCGACGCACTACCGCACGATGCAAATTGTGGCTGTTGATTGTCGCCCTTGCAGGAGCTATAACCGTTGGTGCTGTATTGGAATTACTGCAAGCCCACATGGGTATAGGTCGCAGTGGCGATTATGTTGACTTTATAGCCAATTCGTTGGGTGCTGTTGTTGGTATAGTTGTGGGTAATAAAGTGTTTGCCCGACTATTTGCCTTATACAATTCACCTCAATAATGCTTGGAGAGTATTTTGTTTATAGGATTTGTTACATGTTCCGGTGTTAGGGGCTTTGCTATTGACAAATCTTTATATTATTTTTGTAATGCAATAATACCTAATAAGAGATATCATGATAGAATATATATGTGGTGAAGTGGTTGAACTGACACCAACATCGGCAGTGATAGAGACAGCGGGCGGAGTAGGTTACTTCCTTCACATCTCGCTTAATACCTTCTCGGGATTGAAGCAAGGCGAACGTGCGCGCCTCCTTGTCCATGAAGCGATACGCGAAGATGCCTACTTGTTGTATGGTTTCAAGAGTCGCAAAGAGCGCGAATTGTTTCAATTGCTCATATCAGTGTCGGGTGTAGGGCCTAATACTGCACGAATGATATTGTCGGGATTATCGCCCGATGAATTTGAGCAAGTTATTGCTACAGAGAATGTTGGCTTGCTTAAATCGGTGAAAGGTATAGGTGCAAAAACAGCACAAAGAATAATTGTTGACCTCAAGGATAAAATAAAATCGGTAGGTTCTCCGTTAGTAAGTAGTATGCCACGTGTTTCGGAGACTTACGAAGAGGCTGTTGCAGCTCTCTCGATGTTGGGATTTGCCCCGCAAGCCTCGCAAAAAGTTGTACAAAAACTACTGCAAGAGACCCCCGGTATACGCGTCGAAGAGGTTATCAAGCAGGCATTAAAGATGCTATGATGCTCGTCGACGGTATGTTGAACATGGCGAACGCATAGATGAAAATAACAGAGAGATTTCATATCTTTTTACTCCTTCTTCTCGGATTAGTGATGTTGTCACTTCCGACCAATGCCCAAACGGCAACCTCCTCAAAGGCGGCTGCCGATACTACTGTGCGTTATCCCGTTACCAAGACCATCCCCGAAAATTACGAAGATATAGGTAGTGAAGGTGCTGTAGACTTGCGTACACCGGCCAATATCAAGAGCGAGATAGAGTATGACCCCAATACCAATCGCTACGTTTTGCGTACGCGCGTGGGCGAAACAGAGATTGCTACACCGTTCTCTCTCACAGCCGAAGAGTATGGCAATTATAGTTTTCGCAAGTCGATGGAGGCTTTCTATCGTGAGAAGAATGCCTATGACCCTGCTACCGAGGAGGCCAATAAGTTCGACTTCCTTAACATGAACTTCAGTCTCGGTCCTTTGGAGAAAGTTTTTGGCCCCGGTGGTGTACAGCTCAAGACTCAAGGTAGTGTCGAGGTCAATATGGGCGTGAAATACAACAAGATTGATAACCCGGCACTCTCGCTTGAAGCCCGTTCGAAAACATACTTCGACTTCGATACCAAGATACAAGCATCGGTCAATGCGAAGGTGGGTAACAAGTTGGGTTTCAATCTTAATTACAATACCGATGCGACCTTTGCCTTCGACTCACAAAATCTTAAGTTGCAATTTCAAGGTGATGAAGACGATATTATCAAGAATATCGAAGCCGGTAACGTGTCGATGACTACCGGTTCGTCGCTTATACGTGGTAGTACTTCATTGTTTGGTTTCAAGACCACCATGCAGTTTGGTAAACTTACTGCTACAGCGCTCGTGTCGCAACAACAGTCGGAGACCAAGACTGTGAGTACAAGTGGTGGTGTACAAACAACACCTTTTGAGTTCAATGCCGATCATTACGACGAGAATCGTCACTTCTTCTTGGCGCACTACTTCCGCGATAACTACGATCAATTTGCCTCCAAGTTACCCTATGTTCAGTCGGGTATTACCATCAACCGCATAGAGGTGTGGGTAACTAATAAGCAGGGAAAGTATGACCAAGCACGCAATATCGTAGGTTTTATGGACTTGGCCGAGAGCCAACACATATACAACAATCACTGGGTAGGGTCGGGTAATCCGCTACCGGCGAATAGTGCCAACACCTTGCTTAGTGAGATAAAATCGCAATATCCCAACACCCGAAATATCAACAGTGTATCGCAAGCCCTTGAAGGGTTGGCGGTTTACGGTTTTGAGGGTGGTCAAGACTATGTAAAGATAGAGAGTGCTCGCAAACTTGGCACCAATGAGTACACGCTTAATAGCGAGCTGGGATATATATCGCTTAAAGTGGCCCTCAACTCCGATGAAATGATAGCAGTGGCGTATGAGTATACCTATGGAGGTCAAGTGTATCAAGTAGGTGAGTTCTCGTCAGATATCACAGCTACCGATCAATGTCTTTACTTGAAGTTGCTTAAAGGTGTAACCGTTTCGCCTCAATTACCCATCTGGGACTTGATGATGAAAAACGTCTATTCGCTCAATGCATATCAATTGAAGAGGGATCACTTCCGCCTCGACATCAAGTATTTGAGTGACACAACAGGTGTGTTGCTCAACTATATACCGGCAGGCGACATTGCCGATAAGACTTTGTTGCAAGCCATGAACCTCGACCGTCTCGATGCCAACCAAGAGAGTAATCCCGATGGTTTCTATGATTATATCGAGGGCTATACCGTGCAATCGAGCAATGGTCGCATTATTTTCCCCGTAGTAGAGCCTTTCGGTAGTCACTTGGCAAAGGTTATTGGCGATGAAGAGATAGCTCGTCGATATGTCTTTCAAGAGCTTTATGACTCGACCCTAACCGTAGCGCAACAGGTGTCGGACCGCAACAAGTTTGTCATCATGGGTGAGTATATGGCTTCGTCGGGCTCCGAAATCAGCTTAGGTGCAATGAACGTGCCACGAGGTTCGGTGGTTGTTACAGCCGGCGGTGTAACGCTTGTTGAAAACAGCGACTATACCGTAGACTATACAATGGGTACGGTGCGAATACTCAACCAGAGCATTATTGATGCCGGTACACCTATCAATGTGTCGCTCGAAAATCAGTCGATGTTCAACATGCAACGTAAGACCATGTTGGGACTAGATCTTACCTATGCTTTCAGCAAGGACTTTAAGGTGGGTGGTACTATCTTGCACCTATCCGAGATGCCTATTACTAATAAGGTAAATACCGGTAGCGAGTTGCTCAACAATACATTGTGGGGATTGAATCTCTCGTATAACACCAAGTTCAACTGGCTTACCAACTGGCTCAACTATATACCCACAGTCAATGCCACAGCACCCTCGACACTCTCTATCACGGGTGAGTTTGCACAACTTGTTACGCACCAAGCACCACAAGGTAGCCAAAAGGGTATGTCGTATCTCGATGACTTTGAGTCGACCCAGACCGGTATAGACTTGCGCTCGCCCTACGCATGGAGCATGGCCTCTACCCCCTCTATGTTCCCCGAAGCAATGCTCAACAATGACATAGAGTATGGCAAGAATCGTGCCCTCTTGGCGTGGTATTACATCGACCGTATGTTTACCGATAAGAACACCTCTCTTGCACCCTCACATATCAAGAACGATTATGAGCAACTCTCCAATCCCTATGTGCGCGAAGTGAGTGTGCACGAAATGTTCCCCAATAAAGAGTTGAGCTATGGTGAGAGTACAACGATACAAACCCTCAACCTCTCGTTCTATCCCGATGAACGTGGCCCCTACAACCTCGACACCGAGCGTATCGACAGTGAAGGTAAGTTGCTCAACCCCGAGAGCCGTTGGGGTGGTATCATGCGTAAGATGGATAATACCGACTTCGAAACCGGTAATATCGAGACTATCCGTTTCTGGATGATGGATCCCTTCCTCGACCCCGAAAATCCCAACTATGAAGGTGGTGATCTCTATATCAACTTGGGTGAGATTTCGGAGGATATTCTCAAAGATGGTATGAAATCATTTGAGAATGGATTGCCCGTTGATAGTGATTCGACACATATCGACAAGACCAATTGGGGTAAAGTGTCGCGTAATCAATCGCTTACTTATGCCTTTGATAACACTGCCGGTGCGCGTAAGAAACAAGATGTGGGTTTGGATGGCCTTAGTAACGATGAGGAGTTCTCGTTCAATACTTACCGTGACTATCTTGAAAGACTCGATGCCCGTCTCTCGGCCGAAGCACAATCACGTTTGAGACAAGACCAATTCTCGCCCTATAACGACCCTGCCGGCGACAACTATCACTTCTATCGTGGTGTTGACTATGACAATGAGCAACTTTCGGTATTGGAGCGATACAAACGTTATAATGGTATAGATGGTAACTCGGCATCGAACGAGGATGTAGACGATCCTTATTACCAATCATCGCGCAGTGTGCCCGATGTTGAGGATATCAACCAAGACAATACCCTCAACGAGTACGAGCGCTACTTCCAATATCGTATCTCAATTCGCCCCGAGGATATGGTAGTGGGTCGCAATTTTATTACCGACTCGACTTCTACCGAAGTTACCTTGCGCAACGGACAAAAAGGACGTGCCGTGTGGTATCAATTCAAGATTCCGGTAAGTGAATTTGAAAGCAAGATAGGTTCGATTAACGATTTCAAGACCATACGTTTTATCCGTATGTTCATGACAGGCTTTAAGAAAACTACCCACTTGCGTTTCGCTACATTCGAGTTGGTGCGCGGTGAGTGGCGTACTTATCAATATTCGCTCAATAACCGCAGCAATGCACCCACACAAGGTCGATTGGATATGAGTGTGGTTAATATCGAAGAGAATGCCGGTCAGCGTCCTGTCAACTATGTATTGCCTCCCGGTGTAACTCGCATTGTCGACCCCAGCCAGTCGCAAGCCACTCAGCTCAACGAGCAGGCCTTGGCGCTTAAAGTTAATGACTTGCAATCGGGTGAGGCATTGGCTGTATATAAAAACATCAGCATGGACTTGCGTCATTACAAACGCATACAGATGTTTGTCCATGCCGAGAAGTTTATAGACGACTATACCAACCTGAAAGATGGTGACTTGACTGTATTCATGCGCTTGGGTAGCGATAGTCGCTCGAACTACTATGAGTACGAAATACCTCTTGTCCTTACCCCCGAGGGCTATTACAGTACTTACAATGCCAGCGATCAACATGCCGTGTGGCCTATAGAAAATATGTTCGACTTTGCCTTGGAGCGTCTGCCCGAGCTGAAAACATTGCGTAATCGTAGTAAGAAAACCGACAATACCAATGTGTCGTTTGCCGAGCCATACTCAATATATGACCCCGACAATGAGCGTAACCGCATGACGGTTGTGGGTAATCCCTCGTTGTCGAATGTGCGTACTATACTTATAGGTATACGCAATAACTCGGGTAATGTCAAGAATGGTACTGTGTGGATTAACGAATTGCGCCTTACCGACTTCGACCAAAGTGGTGGTTGGGCTGCTAAAGGAAATGTCAACTTAGGTATATCGGATATTGCCACAGTCAATATCGGTGGTCACATCGAAACATCGGGTTTCGGATCAATCGACCAGAGTCTTACACAACGTCGCATGGACGATTATTATCAATACAACGTCGCTACTCAAGTCGATTTGGGTCGTTTCCTCCCCGAGAAGGCTCAGGTATCGGCTCCGTTGTACTACTCTTACTCCGAGCAGGTAACAACTCCTCAATATAATCCTGTAGACGAGGATGTGCGTCTTCAAGATGCCTTGGATGCTACCGAAACCAAGCATGAAAGAGACTCTATCTCGAGCCTTGCCCTTGAGCGCAAGACGGTTGAGAGCCTCAGTATTACCGGTGTGAAAGTAAATGTCAAGAGCGAAAATCCTATGCCTTACGACCCTGCAAACTTTACGCTGGGATACTCTTACAACCGACAAAGCAACGAAGACCCCTCTACAACTTATGAGAATACCTACGACCACCGTGGTAGCTTTACATACTCTTATACTCCTTATGTCGAGCCGTTCAAATCCTTTAATGGTATCAAGAGCGAGGCAAAGAATCTAACATTCCTCAAGGAGTGGGAGTTGAATTATGTGCCTACCAATATCACCTTCAGTACCAATGTGTCGCGTTATTACTATGAACAACAAACACGCGACCTTAACTCGATAGTGTCTGGTGTCAAGGGTATCGACTTGCCTGTTGCGGTAAGTAAGAACTTCTTGTGGGATCGTCAGTTCTCGATACAATGGAACTTGACCAAATCGCTCAATTTCTCATTGCAGACCATGACCAATGCACGCATCGAAGAGCCTGCCGGTGCTGTCAACCGCAAGCTCTTCCCCGACGAGTATGCTCAATGGCAAGACTCGGTGTGGAGTAGTGTGAAAGGGCTCGGTTCGCCTTGGGATTATAATCAGACGTTCAATGCCTCATGGACAGCTCCGTTCAATAAGATTGCAGCATTGGACTTTATTACTTTCTCGGTTAAGTACAATGCCACATACAATTGGCAGAAGGGTACACAGATTGAAGACGTTGATATGGGTAATGTGATAAGCAACCAAGGTCAATGGAACTTCGATGGTCGCATCAATCTGGAGCAGTTCTACAACAAGATACCCTACTTGGAGAAGGTCAATAAGCGCTTTGCGTCGACGTCGGGTCGTGGTGGTAGTCGTGCCAAGGGTCGCGATACACGACAGAAAAACAAATTTGAGCGTACCATTACACTCAAAGAAGATACCAGCGTAGTTGTACGTCACAACCTTAAGAATAAGAAGGTAAATGTAACAGCAACCAACCTCAAAGGCGAATCTTTTGCCATTGAGAGTCGTGTTGTAGATGATAATAATGTTGAGATCTTGACACGAGGTAAACGACAGATAAAGGTACGTGTTGTAATACCCGAGGAAGAAAAGACCTTCTGGAGCGAGGCGGCACAATATTCGACCCGTTTCTTGATGATGTTCCGCAGTGTCAGTGCGCGTTATCGTGAGGTTAGCTCTACCAATCTACCCCTGTTCCGGCCAATGGTAGGTGATGGATTTGGTCAGACAACGGCTTATGGGCCTATGGCTCCGGGTCTTGATTTCGCTTTCGGATTTACCGACGAGAGCTTTGTACAACAAGCTATCGACAACAACTGGCTTATCCGTAATGAATTGCAAATCAATCCTGCCGTATTGGGTAAGACTCAAGAACTCAATGTCGATGTCGATATAGAGCCTATTACAGGCTTGAAGATAAAACTTACCGGCAACTGGAATAAAACCAATAGCTCGCAAGTACAATTCATGTTTGAGGGTAGTCCTACTATCTATGGTGGTAATTACACCAAGACACACATTGCTATACTTACCTCGTTGCGCCCATCTTCGGTTGACAATGGTTATCAATCGGATGCCTTCGACCAATTCTTGAAAAACCGCGAGATAATAGCAGCTCGTTATGAGAAAAAGTATGCCGGCAGTACCTATCCTTCCAGTGGATTTATGTCTAATCATCCCTTGGCCGGTCGTCCTTATGATGGCAACAATGGTAGCATCAACAAGTCGTCGCCCGATGTGATGATTCCTGCATTCCTTGCAGCCTACTCGGGCAGTAGTGCCGATAATATTGCTCTCACGGCCTTCCCGGCTATGTCGGCTATATTGCCCAACTGGCGTATTACATACGACGGCTTGATGCAAATACCGGCTATCAAAGAGATATTCAAGAACTTTACGATTAATCATGCCTACCAATGTACCTATTCTGTAGGCTCATATTCATCGTTTATGAACTGGATAAATACCGGTGGTAGCAGTGACATGGGCTTTACGCTCGATGAGTTGTCGGGCAATCCTGTACCTTCATCGCCCTACGATATACAATCGGTATCTATCACCGAGCGTTTTGCTCCCTTTATCGGTGTAAATGCAACGATGAAGAACAATATAACTTTCCGTGCCGAGTATAACGATAGTCGTGTGCTTACCCTCAACTCGTCGGCAGGACAGTTGGTTGAGGCCAATACTACCGACATTACTGTGGGCGTAAGCTATAAGATAGCCAACTTTAACAAAATATTGAAGATAGGTAGCAAGCAGACGGGTGTAAATAACGACCTTACCATCAATGGCGACTTCTCATGGCGCAATACCATATCGCTCATTCGTCGCATTGATGAGAACTATACACAAGCTACTACCGGAACACGCACTCTCTCATTGAAGGCTACAGCCAACTATGTGTTGAGTAAGCGCATTACGTTGGGTGTGTACTACGACCACCAAGTCAACACTCCGTTGGTATCATCGTCGGCCTATCCGGTGACAAACAGCAACTATGGCGTGTCGATACAGCTCTCACTTGTGAAGTAGTGACAGCGACTTGAAGAATAGATGAATGGGTGTAAATCAGTCTTTGATACGCACCCATTTGTAGTATACAAATGTGAGTGCCAACGTGGCAATTGCGCTTACGATAATAGTGATAGTGGTAGGCTCAGTACCTATCCAAGGAGCATTCTCAAGCGACGGATAATAGTAGGTGAGGGTAGTAAGGCTGTTGTTGAGCGCATGAGCCAATACTGCCAGCCATAGGCTTCCGCTCCATACAACCATATAGCCGAATAATGCACCCAACAGCATGCGAGGTACAAAACCAAAGGCTTGCATGTGAATAGCACTGAATATAAATGCTGTCACCCACACGGCTGCATGGATGTTGATGTTACGTTCAATCATGAGGCGTTGCAGTGAGCCTCGGAACAGAAACTCTTCGCCGACACCCGTGAGTACACCGACAATGAGTATAACCGTGATGAGTTGACCTATCGACGATATATTCATCAACTGTTCGGTGGCTTGTTTGGCAGCCTCTTCCATGTCGCGCATCCACGATAGTGATTCGGGCAATTGCAATCCCTCATTCCATTGTACAATTGCACTCATGGTGGGTATTGATGCCATGTATATCAGTATCATCAAGCCTATGTGGGCAAGTCCAGGCATACGGTCTATTTGCATTACTTGCAGGGTCTTGCCGGGGTTGAAAATGCGTGCGGTGATTACTGCCGGTATGATGAAGATACCGATGTTTTGTAAGGCAGTTGTGGCCATGAGAAATCGCCACATTTCCACACCTTTATATTGCAAGATAAATGCCGCTGTAATGGTGAGCAGATAGAACAATATTACCAAACCCAAGAGGGAGAATATCTGTGTAGAGGTCTTTTTATTCATTGTAGTAGTGAATATGTTATATTATAATGTTGTAAGATAGCTTGTTTTGTGGGGCGAAGATACACATTAATAATATTTTTTGTGTAATTTTGCCCCACAAAAAATCATTACTATGAAACTGAAAAAACCAACACTTCTTGTACAAGTTCTTATTGCTGTGGTATTAGGCGTATTGTTAGGTCAATTTATGCCCCATGCCATTGCGCGTATTTTTGTTACCTTTAATGGCCTGTTTGGCAACTTCCTTTCGTTTGCAATTCCCCTTATTATTGTGGGTCTTATTATACCGGCTATTGCCGACCTCGGTAAGGGTGCGGGACGTATGCTGTTGTTAACTGCAGTAATGGCATATGGATTTACCCTCTTCTCGGGTTTCTTTACATTCTTTGTATGCGACCCCATCTTTCCCAATATGATATCGTCAGGGCAGGGCGTAGCTGAGATAGCCGAGGCTAACGAATCGTTGAAACCCTACTTCGATGTTGCCATGCCTCCCTTGATGAACATCATGACAGCCCTGCTCATAGCTTTCTGTGTAGGATTGGGCTTGTCGGCAGTTGAGGGCGATACACTCAAGCGTGCATCGGAAGATTTTCGCGATATTGTTACATTGCTTATATCTAAGGTAATTGTGCCGCTGTTGCCATTGCACATTTTTGGTATCTTCCTCAACATGACAGTTACCGGTCAGGTGGCATCGGTCATGTCGGTATTTATCAAGATTATTGTAGTAATTTTCATCTTGCATGTGTTATTGCTTGTTTTGCAATTCTGCATTGCCGGCATCGTAGGTGGCAAGAATCCTTTCAAACTCTTGGGCAATATGTTGCCCGCATACTTTACTGCGTTGGGTACACAATCGTCGGCAGCCACTATACCTGTTACTTTGCAACAAGCTATCAAGAATGGCGTTTCGCCCAATATTGCCACATTCGTTATCCCCTTGTGTGCTACCATTCACCTCTCGGGTAGTACCATGAAGATTGTAGCATGTTCGATGGCTGTACTCCTTATGAATGGCTTGGGTATCGACTTTGGCAGCTATGCAGGATTTATATTCATGTTGGGTATCACCATGGTAGCAGCCCCTGGTGTGCCGGGCGGAGCTATTATGGCGGCCTTGGGCGTGTTGGAAGGTTTCCTCGGATTTGGCGAGATGGAACAAGCTCTTATGATAGCCCTCTACATTGCGATGGATAGCTTTGGTACAGCATGTAATGTAACAGGCGATGGTGCTATCGCTGTGATTATCGACCGCATTGCCGGCAAGAAAGAGAAGGTTAACGCCTAAAAAATTGCACATTCACAAAAGTTTTGTAACTTTGCTTATCGTTAGATAATTCAAGTTAACACTGAAACAAGAATATACAACTGCAGATTATGAAAAAAACGTTAGTTGATCTTTTTGAACAGTCGGTGCAACTCTATCCCAACAATACATTCTTGTTGGAGAAGACCGACAAAGTCTTTGAACCTACAACTTACACACAAGTAAAGGAACAAGTTTATCGCCTTGGTGCAGGTTTGCAAGCCCTCGGCGTGAAGAAAGGCGACACAATGGCATTGCTCAGTGAGGGTCGCAACATGTGGATTATCGGAGAGTTGGCTATGTTTTATGCCGGTGCAGTCAACGTGCCCCTCTCTATTAAGCTCGAAGAGAGCAACGACCTCATGTTCCGCCTTATTCATGGCGATGTGCAATACATCATGGTGTCGGGACAACAACTCAAGAAAATACGTCTTATCAAAGACAAACTTCCTGCCGTCAAGAAGATTATCGTATTTGATGAGGTGAAAGAGTACGAAGAACGAGAAATGTCGCTTGCCGAATTGCAAAAGATGGGCGATGAGTTCTTGGCTTCGCATACAATGGACGAATTCCTTGCCGTAGGTCGCTCTATCGAGAACGACGACTATGCCACCATTACCTACACAAGTGGTACTACAGCCGACCCCAAGGGCGTTGTGCTCACACACCGCAACTATACAGCCAATGTCGAGCAAGCCCTCACATTGGTTGCTATCGACCAGACTTGGCGCACACTCATCATCTTGCCCCTCGACCACTGCTTTGCTCACGTGGTAGGTTTCTACATCATGATGTCGCGTGGTGCCACTGTTGCCACTGTACAAGTGGGTCGCAATCCTATGGAAACCCTCAAGAACATCCCCAAGAATATCAAGGAGGTACGTCCTCACTTCATCCTCAGTGTTCCGGCAGTGGCCAAGACCTTCAAGAAAAACATCGAAGGTGCTATCCGTGCCAAGGGCGACACTACCGTTAAGCTCTTCAACATGGGCTTGAAAGTGAAGCAATTATACTTTGGCGATAGCAACCTCGACCCCAAAGGCTGGCGCGTGTTGCTTGCTCCCGTTGTAGCATTGTTCGACAAACTTATCTTCTCGAAGGTGCGCGAAAACTTCGGTGGCGAGTTGCGTTTCTTCATCGGTGGTGGTGCGTTGCTTGACAAGGACTTGCAGAAGTTTTACGTTGGCGTAGGCATGCCCATGTATCAAGGCTACGGCTTGTCTGAGGCTACTCCCGTTATCTCGTCAAACGGCCCAGAGATGTATCGTTTCGGTTCGAGCGGTAAGTTGGTGAAACCCATCGAATTGAAGATATGCGATAGCGAAGGCAAAGAACTCCCCTTGGGCGAGATGGGCGAGATTGTAGTAAAAGGCGAGAACGTAATGGCCGGATATTGGAAAAATCCCGAGTCAACTGCCGACACCGTACGCGATGGATACCTCTACACCGGCGATCTCGGTTACATGACTGCCGAAGGCCTGCTCTACGTGAAGGGTCGCTTCAAGAGCCTCCTCATTTCGAGCGACGGCGAGAAGTACAGCCCCGAAGGTATCGAAGAGTCGCTCGTCGAGTTGTCGCCCTACATCGACCAAGCCATGTTGTACAACAACCAATCGGCCTACACTACAGCCCTCATCGTTCCCAATAAGGAGCGCTTGCGTGCAGCGTTGAAGGAGCAAGGTCTCGGTCTCGACACCGAGGAAGGTCGCAAGGCAGCCCTCAAGCTCATCGATGGCTCGATAGCCCGTTTCAAGAAGGGTGGCGACCTCGAAACCATGTTCCCCGACCGTTGGTTGCCCGCAGGTATTGCTGTATTGGCCGAGCCCTTCACCGAGCAAAACCAAATGATAAACAGTACCATGAAGATGGTGCGTGGTAAGATTGAGAAAGCCTACGCCGAGCGCCTCAACTACCTCTATACACCCGAAGGCAAGCAACTCATGAACCAACAAAACATCGACGCATTGAAATAATAAACCATACGATTATGTATCCCTGGAGCGACGAAATGAACTGTGCCGTAACAGTGTGCGACACCGAAGGCACAATCCTGTATATGAATGAGAAAGCCAAGCAAACCTTTGCCCGTCATGGCGACCTCATTGGTAAGAATATGTTTGCATGCCATAGCCCCGCCTCGCAAGAGAAGATACGCGAACTCTTGGCTACCGGCGGCACCAATGCCTACACCATCGAGAAGGAAGGCATGCACAAGGTGATATACCAAACCGCCTGGCGCGAAAACGGAGTGGTAAAAGGCCTCGTTGAGCTATCAATGGTAGTCCCCGCCGAAATGCCCCACTACGTGCGATAAGACATACTTCTAAGACAACCCCGACCCCCGTCGGACAGATAAAAACAGAGCGACCAAAAACTTGGCCGCTCTGTTTGTTTGGGGGTATCTAAGCACTATAAAACGACTTTCATGATAGTCTCGTTTACTTTTACAAGGTACATTCCGTCATTGGCTATCTCGATGCGCATAACATTCTCAGTTACCTGTTTAGTAGCCACAACTATACCCGATGTATTGAATACATATATCAAGCTATCCATCGGAGCATTACTTACTAAGATAGTACCATTAATGGCGTGAATAGAGATGTTGGCAAAGGTGTTGTTAATACTTGCCGGTACAACACTTATGCTACATTGAGCAGTAAGATTTGTTCCGTCGGTTGTTGTTGCCGATATAATGGCTTCACCCTTACCTATAGCGGTAACATAACCTGTCTCGTCAACTGTAGCCACATCGGTATTATCACTATACCACATAACCAACTGATTGGTTGTATTTTCGGGCATTATAGTTGCTGTCAACATTGCAGTCTCGCCAATACTCATATTGATATTGGTTTCGTTCAGTGAAATAGATTGTGCCAAGACATCGGGTTTTTCACCAACAGTAAGTATACCATCAATCAATATATATGCATAGTTGGTATCACTGCCACCCGACAAGGTGATAGGATATTCGCCAGGCTCTGATTCAGCTGTTGCATCACAACTTATTTGAGGCCATTTGCTCAGATTGTCTTTGGAATCGTTGTTTCTGAAACCTTCAAAGGTCATGGTAAATTGAGGAAGTTCCTCTCCATAATCTTTGTATTTGTCATCGGCTGTAATAGTAAGAGGGGCTGGGGTTATTGTTAGCACACTATATGTCTCTTGTGTATAGACAAACTCGTATATGTAGTTGTTATCATTACCACCTTCATAGGTAATGGCATATGTACCCACCGGCGATGTAATATCGGCCGATGTAACAAATGAAGGCATTACATCTAACTCACCGGTATATTCACCAACTATGCGATGTGTAAACTCGATATTTTCACCATATTCTCTTGTGAAGTCATCAAGGGCTATTTGCAAGGTTGCCTTTTCAATAGTAAGCGTACCTTCGGTATAGTATAGTTCATAGTTGCGAGCTTCACCACCTTCAGCTGTAATAGGATATTCACCTACGTCACTCATTGCCTTTGCTGTGGTACTTACCGACGGTTTGTTTAGCAGTTCGGCTTCAGTCTCATTGTTTTTGAAACCTTCGTAGCTTACTGTCAATGTGGGATTTTTCTCGCCATATACTTTACTTACATTATTGGCTATGACATTCAGAGGCGATTTCTTTACACTTAATATGCCATTTTGATTGGTTATCAGGTAGTTTGCATCTGTAACTTCGTTGATGATAATATCATACTCGCCTATATTGCTCATTCTTGTTGCAGCACTTGTTGCGATAGGTACTTCATTCAACTCACCCTCTGAGTCGCCATTTACAAATCCGATGTATTCAATTTCGAACGTAGGATTCATGTCTCCATAGTATCGTTCTGTGTCAACCGCTTTAGCTGTAAGATTTGCCTTGCCAATGAATACCTCTATTTTTGCTTCGGCTTCGTTGTAGTTGTTGTTACCTGCTTGTTTAGCTGTAATGGTTACACTTCCCGCACCCCTGATTGAAGCTGTTGTACCACTGATAGATACAATGGTAGATGATGAAGATACATAGGTAATGGGAAGGTCGCGGTTGCTACTTGCTCCCAATTCAAACACGGCATCACCATATACTTTGTTGGTAACTGAAGGGAATGTAATCTCTTGGTCGGCCTTTTTAACGACAAACTCTTGTTGTACCGGAGTGCCATCATAGAAGTTGTTATCGCCCGAAGCGTAGGCTGTTATGTAGCAACGACCAGCACCCACAATGGTGAGCATATTGTTCTCTACCGTCGCAACCTTTGCATCGGAACTTTCGTAGCGAATTTGTGCCGATGAATTGGTTGTGGCTGTGAGTTGTATGGGAGCATCGCCATAAGTTGCAGTAGGTAATGCATCGAAGGTTATGGTTTGATATGATTTCGATACGGTTATTGTCTTGGTAACACTGGCAGCTTCATTATAATAGTCGTTACCCGATTGTGACGCTGTTATATTGGCAGTTCCTACGCCTGTTATTTTCAGTATATTGCTACTGACAGTTGCTACAGCTTCATTGTCACTGTTATATGTTATCTCCATACCTTTGTCAGTTGTTTGGGGCAATACGATGTCGGCATCACCATAGAGGCTATTGGGTATTTCATCCCATATAATAGTCTGCATTGCCTTGCTTACGGTGAGCATCTGTTGTATCTCTTGTGCGGGCAGATAGTTTTTTGTACCCTCTTGCTTGGCTGTAATCACAGCTGTACCCGGCTTGTTTATCACGACACTATTGCCATTGACGGTAGCTACATCACAGTCGCTTGTGTAGGTTATTTCCAGATTTTTGTCGCTATATTGGTTCAGTACAATAGGAGCATCGCCATATACTTTGGGTGCAAAAGCCGGGAAGTTGATACTTTGTGCTCGACGATTTACTGTTAATGTGCGAGTTACTGGAGTAGCAGCATAGTGTGTAGCATCACCGGCCTGATTGGCTACGATTTCGGTAGTTCCTGCTCCTACAATTGTTACCGTAGTACCATTGATGGTAGCCACCTCGGGATTGATACTTTGATAAGTTATTTGTAGCCCCTTGTCAGTTGTTGCAGGTAGGGTGAAGGGTCGGTCTTCGTAGGTTTTGGTTGGTAACTCCTCCCATACGATGCTTTGTGTTATCTTGTTTACCACCAATTTGCGAGTAACGTATGCGGCTTCAAGGTAGTTTTCATCACCGGCTTGTGTGGCTATGATGTTTGTTTCGCCTACGCCACATATATGCACGTTGTTGCCATTAACGGTAGCAACCGAAGTATTGGTACTTTGGTAAACGATAGTCAAGTTCTTGTTGGTCTTCTCGGGGAGTGTAAAGTCGGCATCACCGTATGTCTTGGCTTCCAATTCGGGGAAGGTGATTACTTGTGCACATTTGTTAACCGCAAGGTTGGCTGTAGTAGAGTGCACCGAACTTACAGGGTTTGATACTACGCAGTGATAACGACCTGCATCACTACTCTTAACGGTAGATAGTGTGTAGGTACTATCAGTTGCATTGCTTATAATCGAACCATTGTGATACCATGTATAAGTGTAGCCATCATCCACTACATCAAGTGTAAAAGTAACACTCTCATCAACGGTCTTAGTTACTGTGGCAGGGCTGGTAATAATCTCTGTGGGTACTACATCGTAGTAATTGATAGTAAGTATATCGCTATAAGTACCATCGGTATGCAAGATGCGATATTGTACAGTACCTCTTTCAGGATTTTGTTCGGTGTAATTATGCGATGTACAGTCAATGTTGGTCCACGTATTACCACCGTCGCGACTACTCTCCCAACGTAACACCATTTGTGATGTTGTTATAAATAATTTAGTCGGACGATGTGATGCTGCATTCGTTTTTTGGGTTAAACTTTCTATTTGGAATTTATTGTAGTAACCGTCAGCCTTGTAATAATTAATAATATCACCTTTCACATACAATATCATGCTTGAAGGGACATTGTAAAAAGTACTAGAATATGCAGTAGGTTTAGTATCACTCAAAATAAACATAGTTTCTAATCCTGTGCAATTCGAAAAGGCATCGCTGTAAATCTTTTTGATACCATCTCCAATGCAAACTTCCTTTAATCCTGAGCAACCATAGAAAGTATACTCATCTATCGAAGTTACGCTGTTAGGGATATTGACAAAAGTCAGTCCTGAGCAACCATAGAAAGCATGACTCCCTATATAAGTTACGCTGTTAGGGATATCGACAGAAGTCAGTCCTGAGCAACCATTGAAAGCATAACTACCAATCGAGGTGACACTGTTGGGGATGGTAACAGAAGTCAGTCCTGAGCAACCATAGAAAGCATCGTAATCTATCG
>JAGBHF010000074.1 GCA_017935645.1 Bacteroidaceae bacterium
TTGCCTCGCATCTTGCAACGCATCGATACTCCCACCATCCTCTTCTTCTTGGGTATCCTCATGGCTGTTGCCGTATTGCAATCGACCGGTATTCTCGGTGATATGGCCAACTTGTTGGCTGAGAAGGTTGGTGATGTAAATGTTATCAACATTGTACTCGGTTTCCTCTCATCAATCGTCGACAACGTTCCCCTTGTTGCCGCCGCACAAGGCATGTATGAAATTATTCCTGTCGAGTATGCTCAAACACTTGCTCCCGGTCATTGGGATCTCAACTTCATCCAAGACGGTGCATTCTGGTTGCTTCTTACTTACTGTGCCGGTGTAGGTGGCTCAATGCTCATCATCGGCTCGGCTGCCGGTGTGGTAGTTATGGGTCTTGAGAAAATCAACTTCGGCTGGTACTTGAAGAACATTTCGCTCATTGCCATGCTCGGTTATCTTGCCGGTGTAGCTGTACTCATTGGCGAGTTGATGTTATTCCCTCCCACTAAGGTGCTCTATGGTATAGGTTAATCGACAACCCGATATAATATTATGCAACCGCAGTGCTCACAAGGCATTGCGGTTGTTGTTTATGAGAATGTCCACATAACAGATGAGGTTGTGCCATAGTATTGACACAACCTCACACTGAAACAACTTTTTTAATCTAACCTTTTTTTATAATGTATATGAATGTTGTCGATATTACATACCACCCGTATTGTTACCACCCATACCCTCGCTGCTACCGCCTACAATATCGTCGTTGACGATAGAGCGGTTGGCCTTCTTCACACGGGTATTGAGCTTACCGAACGAGTATGTTACGCTGAGTTGCAAACGTTGCGAACGTTGACCTCCATAAGAGATACTCTCAAAACCATCGCCATAGCTGTGCAAGCGATAATTATTGTACTTATTGAAGATATTGTTGGCAGAGAGGGTAACTTTGAGTTTGTCATTGAAGAAACGTTGTGAAACGCTCAGTCCATAATAGTACCACAAGAGTTCACTCTCCATTTGAATATCACCATCGGGGAGTCCGCCACCACCATTCACACTCACTGTACCGCCTTTCCATGCCATCCAGTTGCAGCCGGCAAAGAGTGTGCCGCCAAAACGCTCATCGGTAATATTCATGTGCGGTGCCCGGAATGTCTTGAATGCGGGTTGGAAGTTGACATAATAGTTGAACTTGGGAGAGGGTTGTCCTGAGATATACGCCGAGAATCCAAACACCGACTCGTTGGCAATATTGTCATGTGTTGTGCGCATTACGCCGGTCTCGGGCTCAACCATAGAAACCCTCGAAATGGCGTTATTCGACACACGGGCAAAGCACTCGAAGTTGAGGTTAAACACGCCTTGGAAGATAGAATAACCTGCTGAGAAGGCATGCGACACCTCGGGCATGAGGTTGGGATTACCTACCTCGACCGAATAGGGAGTAGTCCAATTCTCAAAGGGCGAAAGGTAGCTGATACCGGGACGGTTGATACGTTGTGTATACGAGAAGCGCAACGACTCCATAGGCGAAATGTTGTAATTGAGCGAGAAGTAAGGTACAAAGTTGCCATAAGGTTTACCATAATTGACGCTTGTACCGGCAAGCTGATTGGTAGCATCGATAAAGGTGTGCTCGTAACGACCACCCACGCGCAAGCCCCATGTGTCGCGAGTAAAGGCATATCCTGCATACAACGATGCCACTTGTTGGGTGTAATCGAATATGCGACCTGCACCTGCCGACTGCCACATGCCATTCATCAACATCAAGTAATCGTCATCACTATGGTTGATACGGGCGATATACTTCGCACCGGCCTCTACCGAGTGCATCTTGTTGATAGGATTATTATAATCGAGCTGTACGGTGTGCTCGTGAGCAAAGGCATGATTCTCATTCTTTTGTCCTTCGAGGGGGGCATTAAGTGTCTCGCTATCGAAGATGATAGAGTCGCTATAGGCACTACTATTGGGATTATATTCGTAGCGATAAGAGGCTGTAAGGGTATGTTGCGGACGGTCGAAGGTGTGTTGATAGTCGAAGTTGGCCGAAGCGCCACCCCAAGTGCCTCCTTGCATAAGGTTATCGATATAGTTAACCATCAAGCGACCATCTTGTGCAAAAATCTGATTAAGGGCCAATCCTGTAGCACCATATTTACCCAGATTACCCGAAGCACCGAGGGTAAAGAGATTGAGCGAATCGAGTTCGTAACTACTCTCGAACGAAAGGAAGTGATACTGACCATTGACCTGCATGTCGCCAAACTCGCTTGTACTTACAAGCGAACGATACATGTCGGGGTTGTCGTAATTGAAACTCTCGGCATCGGTAAATTGATGAGTCGTAAATTTACCGCCACTATAATTGAGCGAAGCGGTGAATTTCTTGTACTGCATGGTAAGGAAGGCGTTGCCACCAAAAGAGCCTTGTATCACGTCGCCATATCCGGTGAGTGAGCCGGTTACACCCGCAATATCGTTATTTTTACTTGCGCCTGCTTGCGCGGTGATAATGTTGAGAACACCGCCTACACCCTCGGCATCGTAGCGAGTAGATGGATTGGTGATAACTTGTATATCCTGTACACTCGCAGCGGGCATTGCCTTGAGTACTTCCTTAAGGTTGTTCTTCACCATTGCCGATTCCTTGCCGTTGATGAGTACCTTAAAGTCGGACGATCCGTTGAGTTGTACATTATCCTCGGCATCGACTGTCACCATAGGTACTTTGCGCATCATGTCGAGCAGTGTTTTACCATCCGACTCGGGATCGGCACTCACGTCGTAGGTAATCTTCTCGGCATCACTCTTGATAATAGGCTTTTGCGACACGACAACAACCTCATCAAGTTCGGTCGACGACTTGAGCACCACCTCACCCATATCGAAGGTGGCAGCTTTAGGCAGCTCAATGGCCTGCTTATACGAGTTGTAACCCACCGACGATATCTCGAAAATATAGGTTTCACCTTGTTTCAATGTCATGGTAAAGACGCCATCCACATCGGCCGCAAGGCGTGTCACATTCTTCTTGCCTTGATATGCACCCACTGTTGCATAGGGTATGGTTTCACCGGTAGCATCTTTTACTACACCTTTCACGTTACAATCACCTTGTGCATAGGCAACCACGCTACACAACATAAAGAGTGATAGAAATAACTTTTGCATGTAAGTTTTCATAGTCATTTTATTAATGTGTTTCTCTTAATTCTTTTATTATTGAATATCATTATCAATTACTCTTTCACTTTTATACCATTCAATCCTATATTGACAATATCTTCGCCATTCTCCTTTACGACCACACCGGCGGGAGTTATCTTTACGGTTGTCTCGCCATCATCCACAAATACACCGGTGGGTGAAATATCAACCTTTTCACCTTCAGGGCCATTCACTTTCATTTCGTTCAATGATATATCTACTTTCGCGCCATCCTCGTCAATAATATATGTTTTTACCGACGAGTCTTCCTTTTCTTCATCCCAAGTAGCATTTACGTCATTCTCTTTCACCTTTACAGTCATAGTACAGTCGGTTACTACAGCTTTGTCGTTACACTCATCGTTCCACGACATCACCCCTACATTAGAGTCACCAAGAGTTATGGCTTCGCATGTGCCGGCAATAGACATTGCACCCAAATTACTATCAGATACTGTGAGAGTTGTTCCCGTGCCATCAAGACGGGCTGCACCGATGTTTGAGTCATCAACGCTCAGTCTCTTGCGAGCATCACTCTTGACACTCATGAATGCACCCATATCGCAATCCTCGATAATAAGATCGCCTTGTGAGGTAACATTGACAGCACCTATATCCATTTTATTAAAGCGAATATCGACATTGGCCACTTGGTTGTCGAGCTTCAAGTTGTTCTTTTCGGGCAACTCGACAGTAAGGAACAGACCATCACCATCTACCGCCTTGAGATTATCAAGATTGACGATGATAGAATCGCCACGCAACTCGGCCTGTACACCCTCAGCCGGGGCAACAAAATTGACCGAATGGAGCGAATCGACCTTGCCTCGGTAAGTGGTTATATACATATAACAATCGGGCAACTGTTGTGATGATGTTACCGTCATCTTGTATTCATAGAGATTTTGATTCTCGGTATCGAGAGACTCTACAGTCTCAACAACCCAATCCTTAAATGATGGCAGCTTGCTTACAACCACGCTTATGTATATAATAGGAGCTACAAGAACCACTATAAGGAGAACAATGAGTAATTTAGTTGAACGTTTCATAATGATGTGTATTGAGAGGTTTTATATACTTATTTATTACTAAGATTGGCCAAGTACTCGGCATATTGGGCATCGATCTCAGCCACCGAAATATCGAGTGTAGAGAGTCGGTTGAAGAATAGAGGCAACTCGTCGCTAAAGAAACGCTTGCGACGCATCTCCTTGATACGATGCTTACCGTCGGGCGACACATAGTATCCTATACCCCGCTTATTGAAGATTATTTCCTGCTGCTGCAACCATTCGTACGAGCGCACAACGGTATTGGCATTTACCTCAACGAGTGCCGCATACTCACGTATAGAGGGGATGCGCTCGCCGGGCGGAAATTTATTGTCGAGTATCTCATCGCAAATGCGCTCGGCTATTTGCTGATAGATGGAAAGATTATCGCGAAATATCATAAGGCTCTTATTTTTTAGTTTCGTTTACTTCCATCTCGGCTATGCGCATATAGGCAATACCCAAGTACAGGAGTGTTACAATGACCGACATGACAATAAGGAAGTTTCCTCCTATATTATTGACAATCTCAAAGTTCTCGAATTGTGCAAAAGCACCTACACTGAAGGCGTGCATACCTATTGCCACCGACATGAGCGCACCAAAGACAAAACTAAGCAACAACATCAATCCGGTAGTTTTGAGGAATACATGGCGGGTAAAAATCGTTGTACCCATCAGGTAAAAGGCTACACCACTTGTATAAGAGATAACATACAACCCCAAGGCCGATGTATCAACATAGATACCGGCATAAGGCCAGCGGAATTGAGGCAACGACAAGGAGAAGAGTGCAACAAGCAACATAGCTGCATACTGCGCAACAAAGATAGATACAGCAAACATCACCGGAACAACGATGTAAAGATGAACTACCATAGCCAATAGCTTTTCGAATTGCGACACAGGTGTGAGCAGGAACTTTATCTTATTGGCACGAGGGTTGAACATTACACCCATGTGTGTAGCCGTAACAATAGCAAAGATAAACATGGCCGGGGTTATCGTGCCATAAAACGAAAGGCTACCACCTGTGATGCACATAAAGGCTGTGAATATACCTGTGAGTATGAGAAATTGCAAACGAAGACTGCGATACTCCGAAAAGAACTTCACAAGGTACGCACCGAAACGGCTGAAAGAGAATATTTGATTTTCCATAACTATATAATGAAAAAAGGGTTATACAAAGAGTTGCTTGATAAGTTGAGAGTTGGCCATAATGGCATTGAAGAGAGTCTCCAAATCGACTGTTGTATCTACATCATTAACATTGGGGCGTACACCGACAAAACCATCGGGGGTAAATGTCGAGTAAATGCAACCTTGCAAGTCATCCTTCGACGTTGTGTGAACAAACTCCAGCTTGCGAGCAATATCCACAATGCTCTCATTGAGAGCCATCGAGTTGTCGTGCAACAACAGCACGCGGTCTATCATACTCTCAAGGTCGCGTACTTGGTGTGTAGAGATAATAATGCTACGCTCGTCGTTCATGCTCAAGGCTATTGCTTTGCGGAACTGACTCTTTGAGGGTATATCCATACCGTTGGTAGGCTCGTCCATGAAAAGCAGAGGCACATTGGTAGCAAGAGCAAAACTCACGATAAATTTCTTCTTCTGTCCCATAGAATATTGCGAGAGCTTCTTGATAGAAGGTAATTCGAAGATTTGCAAATAGCTATCGAACTGCTCACGACTGAAGTTGGGATAGAACTGAGCATTATTCTTTACATACGTCTCGGCCGATACCTCGGGCAAATCGAACTCCTCGGGCAAGAGATAGATGTTGCTCAACATATCGGGAGTGCGTTTACGTGTGGGTATTCCATTGAGAGTAATCGAACCTATCTGAGGGAACATCAGTCCTGTCATCAGATATAATAAAGTAGACTTACCACTACCATTCTTACCCAAGAGGCCATATACACCACCCGGGGTAATCTCAAAATCGACTTTGTTAAGCAAATACTCGTTGCGACGATACGAGAATGCCATATTTTCTACTTTCAACATATTTAATGTGTATTTGAGGGTTAATATATTCTGTTCTTTTTAATAATATAACACTATAATGTAGTCGAGTGTTTTGGTGTATTAGTTTAATAGTACACTGCAAAGGTAAGCATGTTTTTCATATCTCCAAAAAAAATTCTCAAAAAAATTCGACTTTTTTGTTATTTTCGTCAACAAGTAGTATTTTTACACTGCAATATAATGGGCAAGTCCCATACACACATTAATAAATAAAAACATACGATTATGAGTCAAGACAACGATTTCTTTTCATTCGACGACGACAAAGCAGTAGAATTCATCCGTCCTCGCCTACCCCAAGAGATACAAGACAAATATACCGACAATGAGATAGTATACATTGGCGACATCGTATACGACTTCTACGAGAAGAAAGGATTCTTCGAAGAGAACAACAACGACGAAGTAGACCTCGACGTAGACGAGTTGATAGAATTTGTACGCGCATGCCTCAAGAAAGATACCGAAGCCGAGTATGCCGATGAGGATATTGAATTCCTCGTACGCGGTGAGCTCGACTACGAAGAGTATTTAGGCATGTGGGAGGCATAATAGGGAATGAAGAGAAAAGATATCATCATAGCACTACTTGCCGGTATGGGATGCATGTGTATGCCCCTTACAGCTACGGCTCAGAGCAACTGGATTGAGAAACTATTCGGTCGCAAAGACTCGGTGCAAACTATTGTAGAGCAACACCCTGCCCTCGCCGAACTAACGGTAGACGAAAATCTGCTGATACCCGAAATAGGAAAAAGGCAGAAAGCAAGGGTGTGCAAGCTGCAAGCTGCCGAGGCACAAAGGCTGAGTGCCGTGAAAGGCTTGGATGTGGAATTGACACGCGACGATGAAGTAATACACATTACCATTGCCGCATCACTACTCTTTGCACCCAATGAGACGACACTGCTCGACTCATCGGATACCTTGCTACGCTCGATACTACCCTGCCTTCGGGTGCCCGACTACTACCACGTGCTCCTTATCATGCACAGCGACAACACCGGAAACGAAAGCTACAATTATGCTCTCACTACCGACCGTGTTTCGGCCATATACGACTGGATGGAACAGAATGGTGGTTGCGTCGACTATGTTGTACCCTATGCCGCCGGAAGTTATGAACCCATAGCATCGAACAGCTCAATAGCCGGCCGTGCTCAGAACCGTCGATTGGAGATATACCTTATCCCGGCCGAGGCTATGATTAAAAAATAGACATGCTACAAGAGAGAATAGTAATAAACCCTAAATAAGAGTACAAAATGAAAAAGTTTTTCAAAACCACCTTTGCATGTGTGTTAGGAACACTCATCGCAGGACTTATATTGATGATTCTATTCGTCGTCATGATGGTAGGAGCCGCCGCAACAACAGCATCGAGCGACAAGCCCTATATCACACAAGAAAACACAGTATTGCACATTAACCTAAACGGTGCATTACAAGAGCGATATGAAGAGAGCGGATTTGATCCCATGGCTATAATTAATCAGACAGGGGATAATTCAGGCTTTGGTCTCGACCAAATACGTCGTGCTCTTGAAGTAGCCGCCAATGACAAGAATGTAGAGGGTATATATATCGACGCTCGCAATTTGTCGGCTATGCCAGCCTCTACCGAAGAGATACGCGATATGCTGGTAGAGTTTAAGGAGAAGAGCGGCAAGTGGATATACAGCTATGCCGACAGCTACACTCAAAACGATTATTTCTTGGCATCGGTAGCCGACACAGTAGTACTCAACCCTCTTGGCTCAATCGACATCCATGGTTTGGGTGGTATACAGATGTTCTACCCCCGCCTATTCGACAAGTTGGGCATTGAGATGAAGATATTCCGTGTAGGTACATACAAGTCGGCAGTTGAGCCTTTTATGTGCGAAGAGATGAGTCCCGCCAACCGCGAACAAACCCTCGCCTACATCAACAGCATTTGGGATACATTTACCGAGGATATCACAGCATCGCGCGGCTTCTCGGCCGAACACTTCAACGCCATTGCCGACTCTATCACCGCTATACGTGAGGGTAAAGATATGATTGCCTTCCAACTTGCCGACACACTTATGTATCGTCCCGAATTTGACGAATGGCTTAAAGCAAAAGTAGGTATAGAGAAGGATAAAGAGATAAACTTTGCAAGCGTAGCACAACTCGCATCTATCACACCCGAGAAAAACAAATCGAAAAATACCATTGCTGTAGTATATGCAGTAGGCGACATCGTCGATAACGGTGATGGAGGTATCGTAGGTGCAAGCTTTGTACCCGAATTGACTAAGATACGCAACGACGAAAATATCAAGGCAGTGGTATTGCGCGTGAACTCGCCCGGTGGTAGTGCTTATGCATCGGAGCAAATATGGGCTGAACTTGAGGCTATCCAAGCAGCCGGCAAGAAGGTTGTTGTGTCAATGGGTGACATGGCGGCATCGGGCGGTTACTACATTTCATGTGGTGCCGACTATATCTTTGCCGAGAATACTACTCTTACCGGTTCGATAGGCGTATTTGGCACAATGCCCGTTGCCAAGGAGTTAATGACCGAGAAGTTGGGATTGCGTTTTGACGAAGCCCGAACTCACAAGTACGGAAACGTACTTAACGGTGACTTCTTGTACCAAGGATTTAACCAAGCCGAGGCTATGGCAGTACAACGCATGATCGAGAATACTTACGACCTCTTTACACGCCGTTGTGCCGAGGGTCGCGGTATGAGCCAAGACGACATCAAGAAGATTGCCGAAGGTCGCGTGTGGGTAGGTAAGACAGCTACCGAAATAGGTCTTGTTGACGAAATAGGTAGCATCGACGACGCTATTGCCTACGCTGCCGAGATAAGCGAACTTGCCGACTATAAAGTGGAAAATTATCCTACACTAAAGAGCTCATTTGAGAAATTCATGGAAGAATTTGGAAGCATGTCACGCTTGACCATCGCTTCATGGATGCTTGGTGATGATGTTGAGTACTTGAACGTATTGAAAACGCTCGAAAACACAACAGGCGTACAAGCCCGCATGGATAATATCACTATCAAATAATGTCCAACCACAAGGATATACCACACATCTACAAGCCTCTGCTACCATTGGCTTGGCTATATAGTGCCGGTGTGTGGATGAGAAACAGACTCTTCGACCGAGGAATACTCCCGGTCGAGGAGTTTTCTGTTCCCGTCATTTCAGTGGGTAACCTCACCGTAGGTGGTACGGGCAAAACACCTCACATAGAATACCTGATAGAGCTTCTACTGCCACACAAACGCATAGCGGTATTGAGTCGTGGCTATCGTCGCAAGAGCAAAGGATTGGTCATAGCTACAAGCGACAGCACAGCCACAGATATAGGCGACGAGCCATTGCAGATATTACGCAAATATCCCACCGTTACGGTAGCTGTCGATAGCAATCGACGACGGGGTATCAGACAACTATTGCAACAACATCCGCAACCCGAGGTAATCCTACTCGACGATGCACACCAACATCGCTATGTGCATCCTACACTCTCTATAGTGCTTTGCGATTACAATCGCCCCATTTATGCCGACCTACCATTACCGGCAGGTCGACTGCGCGAGCCTATGAGTGGACTGAAGAGAGCCGATGTGGTGCTTATTACCAAGTGTACACATGCACTTACCGACAACGACTTACAGCAAGAAGGCAAGCTACTACACTACCCTGCCGACAAGCTCTATGCCTCGCACATTGCGTATGGTGCTCCTTACAATATCAAGACGAAAAAGAGCCAAGATATTGCAACCATTGCGACGCAACACCACATCATCATCTTTACAGGTATAGCCAATCCTACGCCCATGATAGAGTATGTGAGCAACTACACCTCGCATATCACTGTACAGTCGTACCCCGACCACCACAACTTCAGCAA
>JAGBHF010000075.1 GCA_017935645.1 Bacteroidaceae bacterium
ATGTCATGGATGATTTTTGCTTGTCTTGATTTGCAGCACTAAGGTAAGTGAAAAATCTGACATGGCAAAATCCTGGGCAACTTTTTGTTGCTCAGGAACTTATAAAAATAGTTAAACTAAAGTGCTGCGGAATTAAGGAATTAATAAAATTAAATAACAAATCGAATGAAAAACTACAAACCAATCATTTGTGCCATGGTTGCCTTGCTATGCGGCATCACGCAACTTTCCGCACAAAAGTACCTTAACAATCCCTTGCCCGAAGCGTGGAACGCCGACTCTCAACTATTGTCCACTGTTTCTCCTGCCGACGATATGTGGTGGCATGCTTTTGGCGACACTTGTCTCACGGCGCTTATTGAAGAGGCGGTTAACAACAACTACGACCTGTTGGCTGCCGCAAAGCGTATTCAAGTGGCTAAGTCTATGTACAATAGTGCTCTGGCTACATACTCTCCCGTAATTGGTGTTGGTGTCGATTGGGTCAATAATCAAACAAGTGGCAACCTCATGCCCACATCTGCCGACCCTACCTTGTCGCGTTACCTCCAAGCCAACCTATCGGTTAGTTGGGAGATTGACCTCTTTGGTAAGATTTACTTCCGCGCCAAAGAAAGCAAGGAACAATATAATGCAACCAAAGAGGAGTACAATGCCGCAATGGTTGCTCTCTGCTCGCAGTTGGCTGCCAACTATATCACCCTGCGCACCTATCAAGCGCAGATGAAAGTGGCTGAGAGCAATATCATATCGCAAATGGCTATCCTCGACATTACCGAGACTCGCTTCAATACAGGTCTTGCCTCGGCTCTCGATGTCGCACAGGCCAAGACCGTATATCTCGGCACAAGAGCATCTATTCCTCAGCTCAAGGCCGCTATCGACCATCAAATCAACATCATTGCCGTCTTGTTGGGCAAGTACCCCAATGAGGTATACAACCGCTTGGCTACTCCTGCCGAACAAGTCGACTTCGTACAAATCGTCAGCGTCGGTATTCCCTACGACCTCTTGCGTCGTCGTCCCGACCTCCGTCAGGCCGAATACAACATCGCTGCACAAGCTGCTGCGGTGGGTATAGCTATCACCGATTTCCTTCCCTCTATTTCGCTCAATGGTAGTGTCGGATACGCATCAAACAACCTCGACAAGTTCTTCGACCAAGGTAGCTTGGCGTTCAATATCACACCTACATTCCGTTGGACTCTCTTCAACGGCTCTCAACGTATTCAAGCCCACAATGCTGCCAAGGCACAGATGCAAGCGGCTATCGACAACTACAACAATACCGTGCTCATGGCTGTCCAAGAGGTCGAAACTGCCATGTCCTCTTACAAAAATTCAATCAAGCAATTGGTATTCTTGCAAGAGTTGGTTAATCAAGGTCAACTTACGCTCGACCTCTCTATCGACCTCTACAAGAACGGTCTTGTCGACTTCCAGACAGTTCTCGACGCACAACGTCAAGCCCTTTCTTACCAAAACTCTCTCGAAGAGACTCGTGGAGCTATGGTACATGCTTTAGTTAATCTTTACCAAGCACTTGGCGGTGGTTGGTCTCAAAATCAGTAATCCCTCTAATAATACATACAATTAAGAACAATCGTATTTCCATCTCTTTATTGCTCACTGCCGCCTGCATGGTCGGTTGCCAAAACAATGAGAATAATGCCGTAAAGCCCGCAGCTCCCGATATCGCTGTAGCTACAGCCATCCAAGACTCTGTTACGCTCTACGCTACATATCCCGGTTATCTCGAGGCCAAGAATACTGTCGACCTCGTGGCTCGTGTACCCGGTTTCCAAGTTGCTTCCAACTATGTTGCCGGTCAACCCGTTGCCAAGGGCGATACTCTTTTTATCATCGAGCCTACTCAGTACCAAGATGCCGTCGAGCAAGCCGAGGCGGCTTTGGCTACCTGCAAGGCCGAACTTTACTTTGCCGAGAACAACTACAATCGCATGAAGGATGTTGCCAATACCAACGCCATCAGCGAGATTGACTACATCAAGTCCGAGGCGGCTTTCTACCAAGCCGAGGCGGCTGTGATGAATGCCGAAGCTGCCCTTCGTTCGGCTCGCACACAACTCAGCTATTGCTACATTACGGCGCCATTCTCGGGTCGTCCCAATACCTCTAAGTATGGCGATGGCGACTATGTCAATGCTTCTTCTTATATGGCTACAATATACCAAGACAACCAAATGTATGCCTACTTCAGCATCGACGATGCGCAATATATGAAGCTCATTCAAAATCTCAAGAACAACCGCACCACTCTCGGTCACGATGCTGTAAAACTATCTTTCAGCGAACAGCTCCCTCACGAGTACAAGGGTTATATCGACTATGTTGCTCCCAACATTGACCTTACTACCGGTACGCTCCGTGTACGCATCGTCGTGGACAATCCTTTCAACGAGCTCAAGCATGGTATGTACACTACAGTTCACATGCCCTACACTCGTAGCGAAGATGTGATTATGGTTCGCGATGCTTCTATCGGTACCGACCAAGTGGGCAAGTATCTCTTCGTTGTCAACGACTCTAACCGTGTCGAGATGCGCCATGTCGAGATTGGCGAACTTTACAACGACTCTTTACGCATCGTTTACAAGGGGCTCAACCCCGGCGAAAAGTATGTGTCGCTTGCCTTGCAAAAGGTGCAAGAGGGTATGCTTATTAACCCCGTTGAGTGATTTTTTCCTTTTTTCTTAATGTAACAAATAGTGATAGTATATGTTATCCAAGTTTTTTGTTAAGCATCCCATTTTTGCTACTGTATTGGCATTGGTAATGGTGTTGGCGGGTGGTATCACCCTCTTCACGCTTCCTATTGCTCAGTACCCCGATATTACTCCGCCTACCGTACAGGTTACTGCCATTTATCCCGGTGCCGATGCCGAGACTATTGCCGAGACTGTGGGCGTGCCCATCGAGCAACAAGTAAACGGTGTCGACGGTATGATATACATGAGTTCTACCTCTTCTTCTACCGGTCAATACACCCTTACGGTTACATTCGAGGTGGGTACCGACATCGATATGGCTACCGTATTGGTGCAAAACCGCGTCAGTACGGCTCAAAACTCTCTCCCGCAGGCGGTTATTCAACAAGGTATTACCACCAAGAAGCAATCGACAAGTATCGTATTGTTCTTGGCGCTCAACTCTGAGGAAGAGGAGTACGACGGACTCTACCTCTCTAACTATGCCAACCTCAAGATTATCGACGAGCTATCTCGTCTGCCCGGTGTTGGTGGTGTTACCATCTTCGGTGCCGACAAGTATAGTATGCGTGTGTGGCTCAAGCCCGACATCATGCGCATGCGTGGTGTCACTGCTGCCGAGGTTTACAATGCAATTGCTTCGCAAAACGTAGTGTCGCCTGCCGGTAGTGTCGGTCAGCGACCTATTTCCTCGCCCGAGGCTTTCCAGTTTACACTCAAGACCGACGGTATGATGAACGACGTGTCGCAATTCAGCAACATCATCATCCGCTCCGATGGTAAAGGTGGCTATTTGCGACTCAAGGACGTGGCTACCATCGAGTTGGGTAGTGCTTCTTACAACGTTGCTGCCAAGCTCAACGGTAAGGAAACTGCCGCTATTGGTATATATCAACTTCCCGGCTCTAATGCGCTCGACGTTGCTCAAGGTGTTCGTGCCAAGATGGACGAGTTGCAACAATACTTCCCCGAAGGTGTCACCTACGATGTCGTTCTTGATACTACCGAGTTCGTTACAGCCTCTATCGAGGAGGTGCTCATTACTTTTGTCGAGACTACACTCATCGTTATGCTCGTTATCCTGCTCTTCTTGCAGAATTTCCGTGCTGTGATTATCCCTTCTCTCACTATTCCGGTTTCGCTCATTGCCACATTTGCCGTTATGCAACTTATGGGCTTCTCTATCAACACACTCACACTCTTTGGTTTGGTATTGGCCATTGCTATTGTGGTCGACGATGCCATTGTGGTGGTTGAGAATGCCACTCGTCTGCTCGACACCGGACAGTACACCCGTCAAGAGGCGGTTATCAAGGCTATGGAAGAGATTACAGGCCCCGTTATCGGTGTAGTTTTGGTATTGCTCTCGGTATTTATCCCCACTGCATTTATCGGCGGTATTACCGGTGTGCTCTACAAACAGTTTGCCTTGACTATCGCAGTGGCTACTATATTCAGTGGTCTCAACTCGCTCACGCTCACTCCCGCGCTATGTGCTTTGTTCTTGCAACCCACTCGCGAGACCAAGTTCTGTGTTTACCGTTGGTTCAACAAGGGATTTGATGTGACGCTTGCCGGATATGTAAGCATCATCACTTCGATGATTAAGAAGCCCGTTATCGCCATGATGGTATTCTTGGTACTCTCTATCGGTGCATTCTACGGCTTTATGAAGTGGCCTTCATCTTTCATTCCCGCCGAGGACTTGGGTTATGTTATCACTTCGGTACAATTGCCCAATGCCTCTGCATTCGATCGCACCGCCGAGGTTACTGAGCGTCTCGAAAAGACCATTATGCAATATCCCGAGGTCGAGAATGTACTCGTTATCAATGGATACTCTTCACTCTTCGGCTCACAATCGTCCAACATGGGTACTTTCTTCGTAGTGCTCAAGCATTGGCATGAGCGACCCGGAAAAGAACACAGTGCCGATGCCGTTGTGGCACGCATCAACCGCGATGCTGCTGCCATACAAGAGGCCATCATCTTTGCTGTCAATCCCCCTGCTATCCAAGGCCTTGGTAACACCGGTGGTCTTGAGTGGCAGCTTGAAGATGTCAACAACCAAGGTGTACTCGCTATCGAGCAAGCATTGAGATCTCTTAAGACCGACCTCAAGGATTATCCCACGATTGGTTCTGTAACCTCTTTCTTCGAAGGCTCTACACCGCAGTACTTCATCGAGTTCGACCGCAGTCGTGTTGAACTTATGGGACTCAACATCAAGGATGTATTCCAAGCGCTCTCTTTCCAAATGGGTGCAAGTTACGTCAATGACTTCACCGAGTTTGGTCGAGTATATCAAGTGAAAATCAGTGCCGATGCCGCCGCTCGTGCCAGCATCGACGATGTACTCAAGCTCAGTGTCAAGAATCGTGACGGACTCATGGTTCCCTTTGCTGCCTTTACCAACATCAGGTCGGTTATGGGACAAAACCTTGTCACTCGTTACAACATGTATCCTTCAGCATCCATCACAACCCTCCCCGCCGCCAATGCAAGTACTACGCAAGCTATCTTGGAGACCGAGCAACTTGTTAAGGAGCGATTGGGTAACAACTTCGCTTTGAGTTGGACCGGTATGGCCAACCAACAAAAGGAGTCCGGCTCATCGGTTACTATCATATTTGCCTTGGCTATTGTCTTGGTTGTATTCGTGTTGGCTGCTCAGTACGAGAGCTGGACCGACCCCATTGCCGTTATCCTCTCTATGCCCACTGCTATATTGGGTACAGTATTGGGTTGTTGGATTATGAACGAGTCGGTAAGTATCTACACTCAGATTGGTGTCATACTCCTCATTGCCCTCTCGGCCAAGAATGCCATTCTTATCGTTGAGTTTGCTCGCGACTATCGCAACAAAGAGGGCATGCCCATCAAGCAAGCCGCCATCGAGGCCGGTCGTTTGCGTCTGCGTCCCATCCTCATGACATCTTTCGCATTTGTTATCGGTGTATTGCCCTTGTTGTTTGCGTCGGGCGCCGGTGCTGCCAGCCGTATATCTCTCGGTGCTGCTGTGGTTTTTGGTATGTTGGTCAATACCATTTTAGGTACCATGTTCGTGCCCAACTTCTGGGTTATGATGCAATCATTCAACGAAAAGTACCTCGTTGGCATGTTCTCCGAGAAGAAAACCGCCAAGAAAGACAAAGAATAAGACTGTGTAAACGCTTTTATAACACACCCCAAGGCTCCGACACACATCCGTCGGAGCCTTTTTTATCACCCCACCACGCCTACCACGCCACCGCACCCTCATTGCCCTTTAGGCCTTATAGCCCCTTTAGGCCTTATAGACCTTAATGCCCTTTTATCCCTCCTCATTACACCGGTCGGTAACCTTTTCTCCCCCTGCGAGTGTAGCGAGATAGGGGGAGTCCCCGCAGGGGGTAGGGGTTAATATCCGGCACACGAATAAGTGCAATATCATAGCCTCCTAATGCACCCCCACCAGTGAAAATGCGTATCCACTCTATCGCCTTTATCACCCTCATTGCCCTTTAGGCCTTATAGCCCCTTTAGGCCTTATTATTCTTCCCCCTTACATCTACCTTACCCCAACGTGTTGTTAATTACAAGAAATTTTCTTAAATTTGTATCGACTATATACCATTGCCACCCACATGCTCTCAAGCACAGGGCGTCATCGTATATGGTTTAGCATACATTTGCTCATAAGCTGTTTGCTTACAACGATATAACTATTAGTAACCTTGCTATACTATGCTCAACAAGCGCATATACGATTACGATTTCGTAAAAGGCATTCTCATTACTCTGATGGTGATTTTTCACCTCACACTCACTTCGCAATCCTTTCTGATTGTTAAGGAGTGGGTATATGTCTTTCACATGTCGGGCTTTCTGGTACTTTCGGGTTACTTTTTCAACGACGATAGTAGCAAGTTCCTTAAGACTTTTACAGCCATCCTTTGGCCCTATTTGCTCTTCAATACACTCTACATGGTTGCCTTGAGCATCATGCAAAACTATCTCCCTACCAACAACCGCGTCGAGCCGGGCTTGCTTTCCATCCTTTCCTATGTCGCTTTCAAACCCTCCGGCACATATTGGTATCTGCACACCATGGCATTGTGTATGTTGGGTACATTTGCGGCCTCTCGCTTGCATTGCAGCCTCTTCAACAAGATTGTCATTGCATCCACACTCTTGTTTGTGGTTTCGCTCTTTGTCGAGGGATTTAGTTTCATACACGTCATCTACTTTATGATAGGCTACGTCATACGCAAGAGTGGCAACGACATGCGCCGTATCATATACCCCTCGCTACTCTCGCTCATACCCATTGCCCTCATTACAATGTACAGTAGCGACCTTGCTCGTACATCGCTCAGTGGTATTGCCCTCACGTTGGCGATGCTCAGTCTCCTCTTGGCGTTATATAACTACCTGCGCCTGCCACTCCTTCGCAACACTTGTGTGTGGGTAGGGCGCAACTCTATAGCCATTGTTTTGTTTTCACCCATATTTACCATAGCAACCAAGTTGTTTGCACCCATCTTTGCCTTCGATACTACACAGATACTTTGGTCGGTTGTCAGCACCATATTTGTCATAGCATCGACATTGCTGTGTGCACGCATTTGCGATAAAATAAAATTATCGGCACTTATCATGCATCGCAACATGTATGTGCCATATACACATGTTTAACCTCACCCCGACAGCTTACGTGCTTGCTCGGGCTTAAATATAAAACGATATGAACAATAATAACCACGTTGTAATAATGGCCGGTGGCATTGGTAGCCGTTTTTGGCCCATGAGTACACCCGAATGCCCCAAACAATTCATCGATGTTATGGGTTGTGGTCGCACACTCATTCAACTCACTGTCGACCGTTTTCGCGGTATTTGCGACCCCCAACATGTATGGGTCGTTACCTCCGAGCAGTACGTTTCGGTAGTGCGTGAGCAACTCCCCGAGATTCCCGTCGACAATATTTTAGCTGAGCCTTGTCGTCGCAACACGGCTCCTTGCATTGCCTATGTCGCATGGAAGATTCAGCAACGTCACCCCGATGCCAATATTGTTGTCACCCCCAGCGATGCACTTGTTCTCAATACTGTTGAGTTCCAACGTGTTATTTCGCAAGCGCTCGACTTCACGGCTCAAGGCAATTCTATTGTTACCATTGGTATACGTCCCAGCCGTCCCGAGACCGGTTATGGCTATATTGCTGCAGCCAATCAACTCGACAATAGCGAGATTTGCAAGGTTGAGCAGTTCAAGGAGAAGCCCAATCTTGAGGTCGCCAAGTCTTATCTCGCTGCCGGTAACTATCTCTGGAATGCCGGTATTTTCGTTTGGAATGTCAAGACGGTTGTCGATTCTATTTCGGCCTATCAACCCGACTTGGCTCAGATTTTCAACAACATAGCTCCTGCTCTATATACTCCGCGCGAACAAGAGGTCATTGGCAATCTCTTCCCCACATGCCCCAACATCTCTATCGACTATGCTGTCATGGAGAAGTCGCCCTACATTTATGTACATCCCGCCGACTTCGGTTGGAGCGACCTCGGCACTTGGGGATCTTTGCACACACACATCGAGCACGACGAGTGTGGAAATGCAACGGTGGGCAATGTCAAGCTATTCGACAGTAGCAATTGCATCATTCATGCTCCGCAAAATCGTCGCGTAGTGGTGCAAGGTCTCGACGGTTACATCGTTGCCGAAAAGGACAATACTCTGCTCATTTGCAAGCTCGACGAGGAACAACGCATCAAGGACTTCTCGGCCGAGTAAGATATATATTCTCTCTTACACACAACGTATTATAAAACCCCACGATAATGAAAAAAGCGCTTATCACCGGTATTACAGGTCAAGACGGCTCTTTCTTGGCCGAATTATTACTCGAAAAAGGCTATGAAGTTCACGGCATCTTGCGCCGCAGTTCTTCGTTCAATACTGCTCGCATCGAGCATCTTTACCTCGACGAGTGGGTGCGTGATATGAAAAACAAGCGACTGCTCAATCTGCACTATGGCGACATGACCGACTCTTCTTCGCTCATCCGCATCATACAGATGATACAGCCCGACGAAATATACAACCTCGCCGCCCAAAGCCACGTAAAGGTCAGCTTCGATGTCCCCGAATATACGGCTGAGGTCGATGCTGTTGGCACACTACGTCTCTTGGAAGCGGTGCGCATTTTAGGCCTTGAGAAGAAGTGCCGCATCTATCAAGCCTCTACAAGCGAACTCTTCGGCAAGGTACAGGAAATTCCTCAAAAGGAGACCACTCCTTTCTATCCGCGTTCGCCCTATGGCGTTGCCAAGCAATATGGCTTTTGGATTACCAAGAATTACCGCGAAGCCTACAATATGTTTGCCGTCAATGGTATTCTCTTTAACCACGAGAGCGAGCGTCGTGGCGAGAACTTTGTTACCCGCAAGATTACCTTGGCTGCGGCTCGCATTGCGCATGGTCTGCAAGACAAGCTCTACTTGGGCAATCTCAATTCATTGCGCGATTGGGGCTATGCGCGCGATTATGTCGAGTGTATGTGGCTCATGTTGCAGCACGACACTCCCGAGGACTTTGTTATTGCAACCGGCGAGTATCACACCGTGCGCGAATTTTGTACCATAGCTTTCCGCGAGGCAGGTATCGACCTTCGTTGGGAAGGTGACGGTGTCGACGAGAAAGGTATCGACATTGCTACCGGTCGTGTTTTGGTCGAGGTCGATCCCAAGTTTTTCCGTCCTACCGAGGTCGACCAGCTACTCGGCGACCCCACCAAGGCCAAGACTCTCTTGGGGTGGAATCCCTGCAAGACTCCATTTGCCGAGTTGGTGCGCATCATGGTCGAGCATGATATGAAGTATGTCGACAAACAACACAACCAAAACTGATTGTACAATGGATAAGAGTGCCAAGATATACGTTGCCGGACACCGTGGTCTTGTAGGGTCGGCTATTTGGAACAATCTCATAAGTAAAGGTTACACCAACTTGGTAGGGCGCACGCATGCCGAGCTGGACCTCCTCGATGCTGTCGCTGTGCGTCGTTTCTTCGACGAGGAGTTGCCCGAGTATGTCGTGTTGGCTGCCGCACACGTGGGGGGTATCATGGCCAACAATACCTACCGTGCCGATTTTATATACGAAAATCTCCAGATTCAGCAGAACGTGATAGGGGAGAGCTTCCGTCACAATGTCAAGAAACTCCTATTCCTCGGTAGTACTTGTATCTATCCCCGCGAGGCTCCACAACCCATGAGCGAAGATACGCTCCTTACTTCACCCCTCGAATACACCAACGAGCCTTATGCCATTGCCAAAATCGCCGGTCTCAAGTTGTGTGAGAGTTTCAATATCCAATATGGTACAAACTATATTGCCGTAATGCCCACCAACCTCTACGGCCCGCGCGATAATTTCCACCTCGAAAACAGCCACGTTCTCCCGGCCATGATTCGCAAAATTCACTTGGGCAAGCAACTCTTCGACGGCAATTGGGATGCTGTGCGTGCCGACCTCAATCTGCGACCCGTCGAGGGATTGGATGGCTCGGCTTCGCAAGACGACATCATTCGCATATTGGCCAAGTATGGCATTACTCGCGAGGCTGTTACGTTGTGGGGCACAGGTACGCCCGTGCGCGAATTTCTCTGGAGCGAAGAGATGGCCGACGCATCGGTCTTTGTCCTCGAAAACATCGATTTCAAGGACACCTATGCACCCGATAGCAAGTTCATCCGCAACTGTCACATCAATATAGGTACAGGCAAGGAGATATCTATCCGCGATGTGGCATATCTTATTGTCGACACGATCGGTTACGCCGGCGAGTTGCGTTTCGATGCCACAAAGCCCGACGGTACAATGCGCAAGCTCACCGATGTATCCAAGTTACACCGACTCGGTTGGCATCATAAAATAGAGATTGACGAGGGCGTTAAGCGCCTGTATGAGTGGTATTTATTAGGTGATAAATAAAATCTTTATACTAACCTTCTTAATGATTAATTTTATGGTAAAAAAAGTATTGCTTCTCTTGTTACAATGTGTTGCTGTTACCTCATTGGTAGCATGTAGCAACAGCAGTTCGCTCAATGTCGACAAGTGGACAATTGCCTTCGACGAGCAATCGGCATCTATCGACATCCTTCAGGGCGACATGCTTGTGGCCAACGACCTTTATGCCACTTATTGCAATGGCGAGCGTGTAGTTTCTTCGCGCGAGTACACTCATCGTTTGTTTACTCAATCGTCTGTAAATGACGTATTTGGCGCTGGTAAAGTATTCTCTGTGGTATACACTGCCGAGGGTCTTCCTACACTCACTCACTCTTTCTATCTCTATCCTGCTTTCGATTACATTCTCACCGATTTTACCTTGCAAGGCGAAGGTGAGGTTGCCTCAAACTACATGGCGCCTGTCAATGTCGACGCTTTGCAACCTATTGACGGTGACAACAATGCACTCCGCATGTTGTTTGTGCCTTTCGACAATGACTGCTGGATTCGCTATGCATCACACCCCGCACAATTCAACTCTCTCACAAGTTACGAGGTTACTGCCATGTTCAACAACGACACTCGCAACGGTATCGTCGTTGGTTCGGTCGAGCATGACAATTGGAAGAGTGCCATTACCGTTACTTGCGACACATTGAACAATACCTTTGCCTCTATGCGTTGCTACGGTGGTGTTGCCGATTCGCTCACTCGCGACTCTAAGCCTCATGGCACACTCAAAGGCGCTTCTATCAAGTCGCCCAAGGTAATGTTGGGTAGTTTTACCGACTGGCGCGACGGTCTCGATACTTATGGCGAGGCAAATGCTCTTGTAGCTCCTCCCAAGGCTTGGAACAAGGCCGTGCCCTTTGGATGGAACAGTTGGGGTGCTTTGCAATTCGACCTTACTTACGAAAAGGCCATTGAAGTATCTGACTTCTACCGCGATCACTTGCAATGCAACAACTTCCACAATGCCGACACGCTGGTTTACACAGGTCTTGACTCGGGTTGGAACAGCTTCACCGAAGACCAATTGCGTGCCTTTGTCGAGCGTTGCAAGGCCAATGGTCAGGTAGCTGGTATCTATTGGACTCCTTTCGTTCATTGGGGTCGCAATCCCAATCAATACATCGAGCACGGCGAGGGTTATCAGTTCAAGGATGTATATCTATATGCCAACGGTAAGCATCAAACACTCGACGGTGGTCGTGCCATCGACCCCACGCACCCCGCTATCGAGGCTACTATGAAATACTTCTCCGACCTCTTCACTCGTTTGGGCTACGAATACGTTAAGCTCGACTTTATGACTCACGGTGCTATGGAGGCCGACAGCTGGTATTTGCCCGAGATTCAAACAGGTATTCAAGCCTACAACTATGGTCTTAAGCTCATCGAGAAGTACTTTGGTCACATGTACATCAACTTCTCTATTTCGCCTGCATTTCCTGCTCAATACGCTCAATCTCGTCGTATCGCTTGCGATGCTTGGAACAAAATCAAAGATACCGAGTACACACTCAATGCACTCTCTTATGGCTGGTGGCTCGACAAGCCCTACCAATTTAACGACCCCGACCACATCGTATTGCGCGATGCTACCGAGGGCGAGAACCGTGCCCGCGTTACCTCGGGTGTTATCACCGGTATCTTCATCTGTGGCGATGACTTCAGTGCCGGAGGCGCCGAGGTCGATAAAGAGCGTGCCAAGAAGTTCTTGACGAATGCCGATGTTATCACCATTGCCAATGGCGTTTCATTCCGTCCGGTCGAAGGTTGTGGCGAGCGTAGCGAAAACCAATTCATCCGCATCGAGGACGACAATACGGCTCACTATGCCATCTTCAATTACACCGATCAGCCGCTCGATGCTACCATCGATATGCAACGCTTAGGCCTTGATAGTTCGGCTACTTACACAATGCGCGAGTTGTGGAGTGGTGTAGAAAGCGAAGCTATCGCCACTTTCCACGTTTCGGTACCTGCGGCCGATGTCGCACTATTCCGTATTGTCAAGAAGTAATATTCTTTGATTAAACTTATTTATTTTACCACATTCGACAGCACGACATGGACTACATCAAACTTCTCAGACCCGCACAGTGGAGCAAGAATTTATTTGTCTTTCTACCACTCTTCTTTGCACACGACATCGACAACTTGCCTCGCCTATTGGCTGTAATTGTTGCATTCTTTGCACTATCGATGGCAAGCAGTTGTATATATGTGCTCAACGATATGTGCGACGTGGAGTTCGACCGTAAGCATCCCGAAAAGTGTCGTCGACCCATCGCTTCGGGCAGAGTCTCTCTGCCCGTCGCTCGGGGGATATATATTTTCTTGTTATTACTATCGGTTGTAATCGTTGCCCTCTTTATTCCCACCACTTCCATGTTTGTGGTATTGGCAACCTATTTGCTTATTAACCACGCCTATTCACTGTGGCTCAAGCATATAGCTATATTGGATGTAATGTTGGTTGCCTTTGGCTTTGTGTTGCGCATCATTGCCGGTGCTGTAGCTGCCGAGGTCGTTCCTTCGCATTGGATTATCATCATGACCTTCCTTTTGGCACTCTTCTTGGTATTGGCCAAGCGTCGCGACGATGTTATCAAGTACGAGCGCACACAAGCTGTGGCTCGTCGCAATGTCACAGCCTACAACCGCAACTATCTTGACCATGTCATTACATTGGTTGCGGCCATTACATTGGTTAGCTACATCATGTACACGGTCGATGAAGAGATTGTTGCTCGATTTGATTGCTCCTATGTATATGCCACCTCTATATTTGTCCTTGCAGGCATATTGCGTTACTTGCAAATTACCCTTGTCGAGGAGAAGAGTTGGAGTCCCACACAAATAATCATGCGCGACCGTTTCTTGCAGTTATCGGTTGCTGGTTGGTTGTTGTTATTTGCCTATATCATCTATGGATAAGCCTGTTGTTGCCCTTTTTGATTTTGACGGTACGCTTACTTTAAGCGACACACTGCCCCTCTTTATCCGCCATGCAACCGGGGTGAGTGGTCTTGCTCTATCCATGCTCTCGACACTCCCTGCTATGGTCGTTTTGGCGTGCTCGGGGTGGAAATCGGTATGGGGCATCGATGCCGGCAATACCAAGGAGCGACTCCTACGTCGTTGTTTTGCCGGCAGGTCGGTTGGTGATATAATCTCTCTTTGCAACGATTTTGTAACCAAGGTCGATGCAGTTGTAGCACAACCGGTTATAGAGCGTATGCAATGGCACAAGACGCAAGGCCACAAGGTTGTGGTAGTATCGGCAAGTATTGATGAGTGGGTGCGACCATGGTGCGAGGCGCATGGTGTCGATGATGTAATAGCCACACGCATGGTAGTCGAGCAGGGGAGATATACAGGACGTTTCGACGGACTCAATTGCAACGGACGTGAGAAAGTCAATCGTATAGCCTCACACTACAGCCCCGACGAATATCACATCGTAGCCTACGGCAACAGCTCGGGCGACTATCCCATGTTCCACTACGCCCACGAGGCATATTTGTGTACCCAAGGTACCATCTCTCCATTCAAGGAGTAAGTTTCGCTGTTTTTCTTTTTTTTACAACGCTCTTGCGGTGGTTTTCTTAAATCGGCGCTTGAGCATGATGTCGGTTATCTCGGCGTCTTCATAGAGGGTGTTGAGGTCGACATGACCTTTTATGCCTTCCACGATGCCTCGGTTGCTGTATTGCCAGATGGTGCATCGGCGTTTATCCTCAAGCGATGGTGTGGGCTTGAATTGGTAAGCTCCATAGCGGGCTATCCACAAGATATGGTCGTCGAACGAACGTTGCAGCAGGTAGTTGTAAAATCGTTGGTGTGTGTAGATAATAGGACGTGTGCCCCATTGTGCAAGTACCATGCTTGAGAATTTGTCGAGGCTGTCACAGATTTGTTTGCTCGGTTTCCTGCCTTTTTCCTCTATGTCTATAACCGGTATGAGGTCCTGTGTAGTCAGGTCTACAAGGCTCATAAAGTTCTTATATTGTGTAGCTACAGGTACATTGGGATGGAAGTAGTGATAGCTACCCACGGCAAGTCCGGCACGACGTGCTTGGTGCGTATTGCGCACATACGTGCTATCTTGGTGTGACGACCCCTCGGTGGCTTTGATGTATACAAACTTGATGTTGGTCTCGTTGGCAACCTTTTCCCAGTCGATACTGCCTTGGTAATGCGACACATCGATACCCTGTTTGTCCCAGTCACCGCAGCTACCCACTTCGTCGGGTTGTTGTTCCATGATAGTTAATGTCATAACGGCTACTGCTACAAAGGCCAGGCCTCCGAGCAGTACTTTTCCGAACGTATTCAACCGAAAGTTTTTTAATTCTTCTTCCATCTTCTATTATACCTGTCGGTCTCCTATTTTTCTATTTCTACACATCTTGTATCGTCATCGGCCACTTTGATATGTACCGATACAGCCTCCTCCGGTAGGATGTCGGCTATATTTTCGGGCCACTCTATAAAGCAGAGGTTGCCACTATCGAAGTAATCCTGACATCCCATATCCAACGCCTCTACTATCTTGTTGATACGGTAGCAGTCGAAGTGGTATATGGTATCGCCATTGCCGGCAAGGTACTCATTGACAATGGCAAATGTGGGGCTGTTGATAACATCCTGCACGCCGAGTTCTTCGCACACAGCCTTGATAAAGGTTGTCTTGCCGGCTCCCATGTGTCCATAGAAGGCAAAGATTGTGTCGTTGCCTATGTTGTCAATAAAAGCGCGAGCGGCTTCGTGTATATGGTTGAGTTCTTTTATTTCTATTCGCAGCATGATATTCGTCTATTTGGCAGTGAGTGTAACAAGGGGTATCATCATCTCCTCGAGCGATATACCTCCGTGTTGGAATGTATCTTTGTAGTAACTGACGTAGTAGTTGTAGTTGTTGGGGTAGGCAAAGAAGTCGCGGTTGGTGGCAAAGATGTATGCCGAGCTGATGTTGGGCGAAGGGAGCCCGTACAACTTCGGGTTCTTTATCTCATACACTTGCTTGGGGTTGTAACTGAGCGACTTGCCTACTTTGTAGCGCAGGTTGGTATTGGTATTCTTGTCGCCTATTACCTTGATAGGTGTGTCGACATGTACCGTACCGTGGTCGGTGGTGAGTATAATCTTATATCCGCTGTCGGCTATTTTCTTGAATAGGTCGATAGCCGATGAGTGACGGAACCACGACTCGGTGAGTGAGCGATAAGCCGCCTCGGTCGATGCCAATTCGCGCATCATCTTCGACTCGGTGCGGGCATGCGAGAGCATATCAATGAAGTTGAGTACACACACATTCAACGGCTTGTCGGTAAATCGGGCAAAGTTCTGCAAGAGTTTGTCACCGTAGGCGTTCTCGTTGATTTTGTTGTAGGTAAACTCGTAGTTCTTGCGGAAACGGTCGAGCTGAGTCTGTATGAGAGGTGCCTCATTAAGATTTTTTCCCTCTTCTTCGTCTTCATCTACCCACAATTCAGGGAACATTTCGGCTATCTTATTGGGCATAAGACCCGAGAATATTGCATTGCGGGCATATTGTGTGGCGGTGGGGAGTATACTGCAATACAACTCCTCCTCGGCAGTGAAATAGTTGCTGATGAGGGGTTGAATAATGCGCCATTGGTCGAGACGGAAGTTATCGATAAGGATAAAGAAGAGCTTCTCGCCCTTGTCGAGCATGGGGAATACTCGCTTCTTGAAGAGCTCGTGACTCATTATCGGATGGTCGTCGGTGGTTATCCAACGCTCATAGTTTTTCTTGACAAACTTGGCAAATGTGGCATTGGCCTCTACCTTCTGCATGCGCAGTAGGTCGTCCATGTTGGTTGTCTCGGCATGCGATAGTTGAAGATCCCAATATACAAGTTTGCGATACACTTCGTTCCACTCCTCCCATGTCGAGGCATTGTTAATGAGCATACCTATGCGGCTAAACTCCTGTTGGTAGTTGCTGGTAGTCTCGTCCGAGATTATCTCGCGGCTGTGCAAGTTCTTCTTGATTGAGAGGAATATTTGGTTGGGATTTACCGGCTTGATGAGGTAATCGGCTATCTTGTTACCGATGGCTTGGTTCATGATGTCCTCTTCCTCGCTCTTGGTAATCATCACAACGGGAATTTCGGGGTGGCGTTCTTTGATGCGACTCAACGTCTCCAATCCACTCAATCCCGGCATGTTTTCGTCGAGAATGATGAGGTCGTATTTCTCCTTTTCGCATGCTTCGAGAGCGTCAAGACCGTTGGTCACGGTAGTGAGGTCGTAGCCCTTTTGGTTGAGAAACATTATGTGAGGCCTGAGCAAGTCTATCTCGTCATCCGCCCATAGTATCATCGGTTGCTTCATTGTTGTAAGGGGTGTAGAAGTTATTAAAAAACTCGAAGTACTCCTCCAACGTATGACCCTGTAAGAGAAGTTCGTAGTTGGCAGTACTTATCATAACCGGTCGTACACCTTCGGGTAGGACAAGACTGCTCTCGTCGGTCATTACCGAGCGGTAGTGTACAACTTCTTCAAAGGTGTTGAAGCCTTTGACTATCAGTATCGACAGGTCATTAAATGTAACAATCTCGAGGTCGAAATCTTTCACAAGGAAGTGTGAAAAGTTCATGCGGGCTACCTCATACAGCATCAAGTTGGCCGATACCTCGCGGTTGTTGAAGGCATACAAGAAGTAATGCTCGCTCTGTGGCTCGTAAGTAAATGTGCGAACACTATCGGATGCAGCCTCCTCACCGTCACCCAATCGGGTATCCCACACCATACCGCGTGCGTTGCCACTACTGTTTACGGTGCGACCCTGAGCGATACCCTTGAGTATATTGCCGGCATATTCACTCACATCGGTCGAGGGATATTTCTCTACCAAGGTTTGTACGATCTCCTTAAACTTGTCGAAGTTCTTGTCGCCTACATACGCCATAGCGTCGAGGAACATAAACTTGTGCATGATATCCGACAGCGGATGTTCGTTCTTGACTTGTGCAACGTAACGGTGTACGGTGGGGTTGTCGTTGTTGAGGTATGCAGCGTAGGTCTTTTGGTATATCGAGTCCTGCAATGCACCTTCGGTACGACGCTTCTCAAGGTATTGGGGGTCGCTCAAGGCAATGGCATATTCACTATCCTTGAAGAGGGTGAGTATCTTCTTGCGGTAAACCTCAGCCTTGTCGGGCTCGTTGTTGCGCATGTGCATGAGGTAGCGGTTGTAGTAGGTTTCGAGGCGATATTGGTGGTCGGGAAATCTCTCCTCCAGCTCGTCGAATGTAGCCGATGCCGCCTCGTAGTCTTCCAAGTCATTCTTGAGGATAATACCCATGTTGTACAATCCCTCGATAATAATCTCGTCCGAGAGTTTCATCTCCTCGGGAGTGAGCGGAATTTGCTTGAGGTAGTACTCTATCTTGTGCGGGTCGTCGGCGTTGGCAAGTGCTACGCTGTCGACAGGTGCATTGCTTGTGGAGTCGGCTGCCGCCATGTCGTTGTCGACGCCTGTATCGGTAGTGCCTGTGTCGCCAAAGTCGCTGGTCGAGAAGCCCGATTTGTTGCGACGACGCCAATCGTCCTCCAACTTACGCGAGCCCCATTTCTTCTGGAAGTCCGACTTACCGGCATTGATGAGTTGTTGGTTATAGAAGTACCATGAGCCATCGCCTGCCATTGTATTGCTTACGGGGCGATTGGCTCCACCTTGCATGTTGTTCACACCCAATCCCTCATTCTTCGCTAAGTACTCTTCTCGTTCACGCTCCTCTGCCTCTTTCTTCTCTTGTTCGATAAGGTCGTCTATAATCTTTTGTATGACGGCATTACGGTCGGCTTCGCTCATGCCGGCAAGGGTTTGCAAGCTGTCTTGCAACTCTACGTTTTGGGCATAAACGACCAACTTGTCGAGTACCTCCGAGCGACGGGTGAGCAGTTTATAATTGGGATAATCTTCTTTAAGCAAAGGTATTGCCTCGGAGTAGCAAGGTTGTGCATCGACATACTCGCTACGACCAAAGTGCAACTCGCCTAAGGTAATCTGGCACACAGCCTTTTCTATGCCGTTGCGGGTACTTTTTTCAATAGCCTTCTTGTAGTTGTTCATGGCATGGGTCGTATCGTTGTGAGCCATGTACAAGTTGCCTATTGCGTAGTATATCTGGTCATGATAGTCTTTGTTGACACTCTTCTGTGTCAATCTCTCCAGCGACTTTACCTCCTTCTCTATTTCGTCACCTGCATACACTTCGCTCATCTTGATGCGGGCATTGAACTGTGTACGGTAGGAGGGATTCATGTTTACAACCTTCTTGAATGCATTGTAAGATTGGGTAGGTTGCTTGTCGATGGCATATAGCTGACCCAATAGGAAGGTGAGGCGAGCCTTTTGCGACTTGTTGTGCTCGTCTTTGATAGCCTGCTCGAGGTAGGGGATGGCCTTGGCGTAGTTCTTGGTCTTGATGAGATAATCGGTATTTACTGCTGCAAATGTTCCGTTCATCTCGGGCGGAAGGCTGTCGTTGTTGGCTTTGTATAACACATCCTCTGCCTCGTAAATCCAGTCGAGCGCAATGTAACTGCGGGCTTGCCACAGACGAGCCTCGGCTAGCGTCTTGGGCAACCATGTGTAGTGTTGTGCCACATACATGAAGGTGGCTGCAGCACCCAAGAAGTCACCCTTGTTGTATTGAGCCTTACCCATGAGCATCCACGCATTGTGTATAAAGGGGTTATACTCCTCGCGTTGCATATACTCCTTGTACTTGGGGTCGTTGCGCTTGCCTTGCTTGCGCTTGGGCTTACTCTTTATGCTGTGCTTTTGTATGGCGCTCTGGCACTTCTCGATAGTGCGGTCAAAGGAGCCTTGTGGCTGAGGATCCTTGGGGTTGCTATAGGCCTGAGCAGGAGCCGTATAGACGAGGTCGGTAAAGTTGTCTTCGTACTGGTCTTGTTGTAGCTTGAGCTGCTCTATATAGTTCTGCTCGGCGTTGAAGTATACGTTGTAGCGGGTGGTCATCGACTGGTAGAAGCGAGTCCATCCGGTATTCTTGGTGGTATTGCACGACGAGAACAACACGACGGTGAGTAGTGTTGCAACGGTGTATATGTGAGTGATAATGCGCTTTTTCATCTTTACATATAACGTTTTTTCTCGCGGTTTATTGTCTTGCATTTACAGCCTTTATGTGCCTTGTGTGTATTGTGTGTGCGCCCTTGGCTATGGCATACATCAAGACGAGTACCACCACGATGCAAGCTCCCGTGGGAACTGCTATGATGGCCGATATAAACAATCCGATGATGCTGCCCAAGAGGCTGATAATGCCCGATAGCAACATGATGTACTTAAATCGGGTGGTAAAGAGCTCGGCAATTATCTGAGGCAGAGTGAGTACCGACATGAGCAGCATGATACCTATGAGTCTGATAGACAACACTACACCTACGGCAATCAGTAGCATCATGATGATGTTGATGCGATGTGTGTTGATGCCTTTGATGCGGGCAAAATCGGTGTCGAAAGCCGTATAAAGTATGGGGCGATATTGCAGTATAGTGTATATCAACAGCACAAGGGCATATATGGCAAAGAGTGTGATGTCGCTTATGGTAATGGTGAGGATATTACCAAAAAGGAACTCCGACAAGCCCGGTGTGTAGCCCGGTGTAAGGAATATGAATATAATGCCCACAGCCATGCCTACAGCCCAAAAGAGTGCAATGGCCGAGTCCTCACGTATGCGTCGGGTGCGTGACGAAAATTCGATCCCTAAGGCAGTAATAATGGCAAATATGAGAGCCGACAGCGTGGGCGAAATTCCTGCATAATAGCCGATACCCAGCCCACCGAAAGAGGCGTGAGTGAGTCCGCCGGCTATAAACACCATGCGGCGGGTAACGATGTAGCTACCGATAATGGCCGCCACAATCGATATGAGCAGGATGCCTATGAGAGCCTTTTGGAAGAATGTATATTGCAGTATATCCATAATAGTCCGATGCTTAATGACGTCTTTCGCCAACGATGAGTAGTACTTCGTCTTTTATATCGTCGGGCAGTTCAATGCCTCGTAGTTGCAGGCTGCGCACCCATCCGGCTACCTCGTGGCTCTGCATGGTGTATAGTACCTCGCGAAACAGTGCGCATTGTTCGTCGTCGTATTGATCCGATGGTGTTCCACGCCATTTATCCAACTCCTCATCATCGTAGTACTCGATGTCGCGACTTACTGCTACCAACAGGCTGTCCTTTTCACATACTTCGTGCTGTCCGCAACACTCCTCGGGAATTTCCGGGGCTTCCGGTTCAGGGGGTAATCCGAGTGCTTCGGCTCGTTTTTGCTTGTAGCGATTGGCTACATAGAGTATAGTACCCGTGATGGTGAGTGTGAGTATAATGATAATGGCAATTATAAGCATGAGTTGTTCTCCTTTGTTTCGTTGTGTGTGATAGTAAATCCTGCCATAGCAAGGTCGTTCCAAAATGTCGGATAAGACTTGCTTACAACCTGTGGGTTGTCAATCCATATCTCCTTAAAACGAAGAGCAGCAGGAGCAAACGCCATGGCCATGCGGTGGTCGTTGTGTGTGTCGATAACAATGGGGTGGCTTACCTCGCAACGCTCACCTGTCCAAGCCAAAGAGTCGGGCTGTGGCGATGTGAAGATATATCCCAACTTGGCAGCCTCGCAGATGAGCGCTTCGATGCGGTTGCTCTCCTTGATGCGCAGGTTGGCAATACCCTCTATGCAGAAATGCTCGCCTCGCAAAGCACACGTCATGGCTATGGTTTGTGCCAAGTCTGGCTCGCCCATGAGGTTGAAGTATTGCGGCTCGTTATTGCAACTATTTGTGGAAGTTATCGTTGCACCACTGCTGTCGAACGATGTAGTGATGCCCCAGCGTGTGGCATAAGAGGCTATACGAGCGTCACCTTGCAAGCTGTGAGCAGGCAGATGAGTCAAGTGGTAACTATGGCCATTGAGGGCGGCTATTTCGTACCAATATGATGCGGCCGAATAATCCGGCTCGATGTGGTATGGAATAGGCTTGTAGGGCGAGGGTAGTACCTCGATGGTGTTGTCGTGGCGAGTCACCTTGGCTCCGTACTGTTGCATCATACTTATTGTCATGTCGATGTAAGGCAACGATAGTACCTCGCCTTGCAGGGTAATGTGTACACCTTGCATGGTATAAGGAGCAATAAGCAATATAGCTGTGATGAACTGCGAACTGATATTGCCCGGCATGGTGAGGTGTCCGCCTTGCAATGTAGAGCCTTGGATGTGGAGTGGGGGGAAGCCCTTCACGCCCAAGTATCGGATGTGTGCTCCGGCTTGTTGCAAAGCCTCGACAAGCGGTGCTATGGGTCGTTGTAGCATGCGTTGCGAACCTGTGAGGGTGATATCGCACCCCTCTTGTGAGGCGTAGTAGGCAGTGAGAAAACGCATGGCAGTACCGGCAGCACCTATATCAATCGTAGAATTGTTGCTATTGAATGCATCGATAAGTACGCGGGTGTCGTCACACTGTGCCAAGTGATGAATAGGGTGTGTCGAGTGAGCCAACGCACTGATGATGAGTGCGCGGTTGCTGATACTCTTGGATGCGGGCAACTGAATGTCGCAGGAGTGAGTGTGTGGTGCTGTAATGCAGTACTTCAACGTGAGCAGTTTTGTTACTTGTAAGTGTGGTTAAGCGTTGTTTTCGCGACGTCCACCCAGCAGTTCCATCGAATCGGCCACAATCTCGGTACGTTGATGAGCTACACCTGCCTGGTCGTTCCATTGGCTTGTGCGCAACTTGCCTTCGATGTATATTTGAGTGCCTTTGCGAACATATTTTTCGGCAATTTCAGCCAAACCACGCCACAATACGACATTGTGCCACTCGGTTCTGTCAGGCACTTCGGTACCATTAGCAGCGGTGTATCCGCGCTCGGTTGTTGCCATGCGCAAGCGTGCTACGCAAACGCCTTTTTCGAGGTATCTTACTTCGGGGTCAGCTCCAACGTGACCTACCAATATTACTTTATTTACCGACATAGTTATGAGTGTTGTTTAAGAGTAACAAAGGTAGTAATAAAGCGCTGAAAACACAACGATAGTGATATGCTTTTTTTACTATATCGGATAGTAGTATTGGTAGGTGTGCGCGAGGAGCGCGAAAAGGCTTGGTTATTCGTACAACGAGGTTTCGCGGTATAGCATGCGCACGTCGTCGAGGAAGTCTTGCAACTCTTGTTCGTGAGCTTGCTCGTCGGCGAGAATTTTCTTTGCCAAGTCGCATGTAGTGAAGTCTTTACCGTCGGTCATGGCGGCAATACCTTGGTATCGTCTGATAGCACAACGTTCCGATGCGGTGTTTTGCAACAGCAATCTTGTAATCTCAAAATCGTTGTCGGGCTCTTCGTAAGCACACTCGGTATATTCAAACCAACGTTGCGGATGTAGCAGGGGCGTACCTTCGAGTTGTATGATGCGGTCGACTAATAGCTTGGCATGTCCAAACTCTTCGAGCGCATGTTGCTCAAACTCGCGCTGAATATCGCCTCGCATGGCACCTTTCATGACCGCAGCGCCTATCCAGTATTGATAAAATGCGAGCCACTCCTCAGCCAATGCTTTGTTGAGTACATCAATTACACGATTTACATTGAGCTTATCCTTGATGATAGCTACACTTTCTTTTGCCATAGTAGTTTCAATTAAAAGGTTATACTGAAACAACGAGCGTGTTGCGATTTTGTTCAGTTGTTATCAGAAAGAAGCCTCGCTGATGGGTATGCCCCTATTGTGCCGGTTGTAGTTGATGATGTTGAATGGCTCTTGGTGAGCGATGTAAAACCCGATGCAACGTGTAATGAGTATATCATCATGCTCACCCTCTTGTGCGCCGAAGCTACCGTTGGGCTTGCGCTCAAAGACATCGAACTCGTGACAAGCGTGCTCATCGTGTTCGATGTAGTAGTTGTTGCGCAAGGCATTTATCATCGTATTGACCAGTGCCGACTTGGTGCTGCGGTTCATGTGAAAACCCCATCGAGTAGGAGGTGTTTCGGAAATCTCGTCGCCGATGGCTTGTCGCGCATAGAGGTTGCGGTAGTGCGATGCAATGGTGTCGAGAATGTAGTTGGAGCGAGTATCGTCGCATGATGTTTCGAGCGTGTTACTCTCGATAACCAACAAAGCCTTGTTGTAGAAGGTGGCAATCTGTGCGGCCTTCCAAGCCAACAAGTCGTGGTCGATGTGTCCGCGCCATTGTGCTACGAGTTCGACCGTTTCGCCCTGAAGCATGCCTATGCGGTCGAATACGGCAATAACAGAGTAGTCGGCCTTGTGCGAGCGACCACCCACGTCGACAGCAACGATATAACGGTTGCGAATGTTCTTGTCAATGACCGGCATGTGCCACACTTGCAGTAGCCCCTGCTGCTCCTCGACAAAGCGAATGTCGAGCAGAGCATCGCGACCGGTGAGTTGCTTGCCTGCCAAGTCGCCTACCGCTATAGGCGATGAGCAATGCTTACGCAGACGTTGCACTGCCACGGGATCGAAAATGCGCTCGCCCGAGTATGAGAAGGCTTCGTTCTCGTCGGAGGGGTATTCGGCCATCATGTCGGCATGTCGGGCATATTCGCGACGTTTGGCACGATACCAAGCAATAGCTTCCAGTGTAGCGCCCTTGTTCCACAGCCACTCTTCGTATTGGTTTAACGACGAGGCAAACTCCTCGGGGTTGTCGATGTGCATGGCATACATCTCGATTTCGTACCAAGGGACAAAGATAGCATCTTTGTCGCTCTCGCCACGACGGGTGCGCATATATTCGCGGTGAAAGTATCCGCCTGTACCATTGGCAGTACTCTCTATCACCACAATCGAGTAGGGAAGTAAGGCAATACTGCCGTAAATGGAGCGAATAAGACTCTCGGGCGTGTGAGCCGGAGTATCGTTCCAGAAAGCCGCCTCGCTGAGGTGCGCCATGGCGGCATCGTTGCCACGTACAGCCTCGGGAGACTCCGATGAGCAAATGGTGATTTTACAACCGCGTTGTGCAATGAATGACGTGTTGCTTGTGCGTTCGAAGGGCTGGAAGTGAGGCTGTTCGGTCGTGTCAAGCAGCCAAGCCGGGTAGTTGTTGAGCAACTTGGTATACATCCCCTTGATATTGGCGGCGGCATCCTTGAGGTGAGCACAGATGATGCTGTTCCAATTGCGACAATGCACCAATTGAATCCATGCCATATATACTTGCGTGATAGTAGAGCCACCCCATTGACGTGCCTTGAGCATGATGATGCGTATAGGCTTGTTGCTCAGGCGTTGAGTCTCGAGCATATCTAAGTATCGGCGTTGCGGACGGTTGAGGATGAATGGAATATCCTCTTGTCCTTGCTTGTCTTTAATCTTGACAAACATGGCCGCCCAGAACTCGAAGTCGTAGCGAATACGTTCCTTGATCCACAGCGTCCAGATGTCGCTGCGAAGTCGTTGCGAGGGTCTCTTGCGAAGTCGCGTGGTGATAAACTTATCGATAGAGCCGTCTTGTGCCAGCAACGATACCCAATGGCACTCGTCGAGCATAGGTTGAGGAATGTATTGTTGCGCGATAGGAGCATCGGAAAGTGTGATACAAGAGCGCTCGCCTTGACACCCCTCGCCTGTAGCCGGATTGTATGTCGCCACCATAGAGGCATGGCGGCGACGATTCTCGGCAAGTATCTGTTGTATATGTAACTTGTGGGTGTTCATAATCAGAGTTTCTTGAGTTGTTTTTCAATCTCGGCTACCCGTTCGTAGGTGTCGTTGAGGATGTTTTGTTTGCCACCGGCAGGGGCGATTATTGCCAACATATCCTTGCGGATGGTTTCGATACACTTCATGATAGTGGTTTCGTTGGTTGTTTCGCGCAACACTTCGAGCAAACGGTCGTAACAGATGTTGATTACTTCGTTTTGTTTAGCTATGATAGCCTCTTGTGAGATATTCATATTGGTATCCATAATAGTAGTTTAAATGTTGAAAAAATCAGATTATCCTTTTATCGCATCATGATGCAAAGTTATGGTGCGACCTTTGCGGTGCGATGCTATAAAATGACAAAATGAAAAAAAATTATGGTAGAAAAATTATTAGGAAGTACCTACAAATATATTGTAGGCCACGAAGCGTTGAGACGACAAAGAGCGTATCAACAGAAGTATAATGAGTTGAATAAAGCGTATTATGACAAGGAGATGCAGTATGCAACCAACTTGTTCAATAGAAATTATTATCGCAATTACATGGATACACCAACCGCTCAACGCATGCTCAAGCAGGTGAGAGATATGTTGGGTGAGCAGACACGTTCGTTGCGCAATACATCGACCGTGATGGGCCTTACCGGCGAGTCGCTGGCAGCGATGCAGAAGAGTAATAACAAGGCCCTGGATAGTATGGTGGGTAGCCTCTCGACAGTAGATGTGCAGGAGAAGGAGCGAGCCTTGTTGAACTATGAAAAAGTGCGTAGTAAGTTGGACAACTTCATGTTCAATGTGCGCATGGATGATGCCGTCAAGCAAAATGCCTTTGACGAACAAGAGGTGCAAAACCGACTGAATGTGTTGTCGCCGTATATCGAGGATATATTGGCGATGGCAAGTAAAAAGAGAGGAACACAGCAATATCCCCCGAAACTATAACAGAAGAATGAGCTATGATAAAGAATATGAATCAAGCAAGTATAGCGACACAGCCGGTGTCGGGCAGCGAAAGTGAAGTGAGAAAGAGTCTTGAGGAGATGTGCAGTTGCATGCGTAAGGAGCGGCGTGTTGTACCACGCTCGCGGTTGTATCGTATGATACACTCGTGGTATGTGCCTCGTAACGAGCGTGATGCAGCGTGCTACATGAGGCGATACAGCGTGTGGCGCCTGTTGCCCGCACTTGTGGCCAAACGAATGAAAAGAGAGGAGGAAAATGTATGAAAGAGATAGAAAAAGAGTTGGAGAAAAAGAGTCGTAAAAAGCAGGTAGAAGAGCCCGGTGTATTGGAATTCTTGCAGAAGATGTTACCCCTCGATGCAACTACCATATCGAGGGAGGCAGTGCTAAGGAATGTGCCTGTTTATGCTCTTGAAGAAGGAGCTTCGTTAGATGATATATTGGGGCGAGTCGACAGTGTACGACAAAACAAATGGATGGATAATCCACTCTTTCGATATAAAAAAGAGGGCTTGGAAGAGATAAATGTTCAACCCGAAAAGGCGATTAATATGATATATTATCCCGAAATACATGGAGATGTGCCTAAAGAGCAGTTGCTGAAATTCGCCGTAAGTGAGTTGCGCAAGTTGCCTCGGAAGGTGCAATTAGACGACCTGTTGAAGGATGGCAAGCTCATGCCTACGTTGTGCGAGATAGAGCAACAGCGCAAGGAGGCCGCAAAAGATTAATAAGCGACGTAAATAAGGAAAGTACCGTCGGCCGTGATTATGCAACGGTCGGCGGTTGCTTCGTTAAGAGTACCCTGCCACCAGCTGTTGAAGGGGCGAATGGGGTATTGCAAGCCTTGTGCCGAGAGTTGTGTACAGCCAAAGTTGAAGATGGAAATCTGCTGTCCGGGTCGGGTGATGAGGGTGGTATTGCCCCGGGTGGGGATGAAGATGCCGTGGTCGGTATAAATGCGAGCCATGATGCCTTGGTTGAAGTATTCGATGAGCAGGCTTATATTGCCCAACGAGTGGTCGTCGCGCTTACCAGTAGCGCCTACGATGGCTATATCGTTAACACCCTTTTCGGCAAGGTATTTCACGGCCTTGGTCTGGTCGTTGGTCTCTTGGCACGACGAGATGATGATGCGTGAGGCGTATTGTCGGCGAATGTCGTCGGCTATAGAGTCACCGTCGCCAATGATGATGTCGAAAGGCTTGCCTGTGGGTACATAATTGTTGGCAGCACCATCGCAAATGATAACGGAGTGAGCCTTGTCGAGCACCTCGAGAGGCAGAGCCGCCTGAGGATACTCGCCATTGCCGAGAATAACTGTTGAGGGGTATTTATAGGGGTTTATTGTGTTCATTTTTCATGATTTTGAGCCAATTGAAGTAACCCAATATGGCAATGACGATGTAAAGGGCGTATAGTACGGCATAGAAGTATATGCCCTTGTAAATATATAGAGCCACCGATATGGCGTCGACCACAATCCATACACCCCATTGCTCGATATACTTGCGAGCGAGCATCCACATGGCTGTGACACTGAGTGCTGTAGATAGTGCATCCCATAGGGGTACGGTGCTGTCGGTGTGATATTCTAAAATGTAGTATATGATGGCAAACAGGCATATTGTAATGGCGGTAGAGTATACGTATATGCGACGAGGTGCGTGTGTGATGGGTAACTCCACCTCACGGCGTTGCTTGTTCTTGAAAGTCCACACCAGATAGCCATAAATACCGGCAATGATGTAGTAGGCATTGATACCCATGTCGGCATATAATCCGGCATTGTAGTATACGCCCAATGACACAGCGGGCATGATGATACCCATAACCCACAGCAGGCGATGTGCCTTGTACTCATAATAGAGGTATATGAGTCCTATAATCGTACCGAATATTTCTAATGCCAAGTCCCAATTCATTGTGTTATAGATTGAATAGCGTGCGTGTATTGGCTGTAGTTGCCTTATCGACCTCCTCGATGGTGATACCTAAAATGTTGGCAATGCGTGCAGCCATGTAGGGAATGTAGGCCGGCTCGTTGCGCTTGCCGCGATGTGGGGTGGGTGCGAGGTAGGGAGCATCGGTCTCCAACAGGATGCGGTCGAGGCCAATGGCTGTGATGAGGTCGTCGAGGCGTGCATTCTTGAAGGTGACAATGCCATTGATGCCAAAGTAGAAGTCGCCCACCTCGCGACGGATGGCAGCTACCTGCTCGGGAGTGCCTGTAAAGCTGTGGAAAACACCGCGTACCGAGTTGTAGGGGAACTGCTTGAGTACCTCGATGGTCGTGTCGAGCGCCTCACGGCAGTGGATGATGATGGGCAACCCAAGCTCCTGCGCCCAACGAATCTGCTCGGCAAAGGCAAGGCATTGTTCATGGCAATAGGTCTTGTCCCAATAGAGGTCTATACCTATCTCGCCAACGGCACAATAGCGGTGTGAGTCGAACTGTTGTCGAATGATAGCCAAGTGCTCGGCATATTGAGGTGTAACCGACGTGGGATGCAAGCCCATAGCCGCATGGCAACGAGAGGGGTATTGAGCCACGGTGTTGTGAAGCGCGTCGATGGATTCGATGTCGACGTTGGGCAGTATCATGGCGCCGACACCGTTGCTCACAGCGTGGTTGATAACCTCGTTGCGGTCGTTGTCGAACTCTTCCATGTATATGTGCGTGTGGCTGTCAATCATTGTTGTTTCTCGTTTTTGCGGTAGTAGTAGATGATACCATATTCGCGACACTTGTCGAGACGTTGCTCGGCAGGAAGGTGGCTATAAAAGGCCTCCACTTGATTCCAGATGTCGAGGATGATGGCGTCAACTTCGAGACGTTGCTCGTTGAGCTTTTCGAGCGAACGTTGCATCTGCTTCTTGTATCGTTCGCGCGAGTAGCGAGCCTCGGTAAAGATGTCGTAGTGAACCTTTACCTTGGCAATGGTAGGATTGTATATAGGGGTGCCTGAGCGTCGCGCCAATCGTTCGTTTTCGCCTGCGATGATGTGCCGGCCCCACTCGATGACAGCCTGCTCGGTCGATAGGTCGGGCAGGGTATAGTCGTCGGGTTGCAAGCCGTATAGCGACTTGTATTCGGCCTTTATCTCGTTGCGTTGTACCGTCATGTTAAGTACTTGGATAAAGTGCGAGATATACATTCGCGCCGTCTTGCCGAGGGGCTGAAACTGCGAGTTGCACTTGGCCATCTCGTCGTAATGGAAGCGGAATTGCTTGACCGAAGCTGTAAATCGCGGAAGAATTACCTTGGCTTGGTTGAGCGACTTGAAAGAGGCCGGTTGCCTGTCGGATGATTGTTTGATTTCCATCGCGACGGCTTTTTCGAGCGCGGCAATTCGAGCGGCATCGGTTTTGGGTAGGCGACGGTAGGGCATATCAATGGTCTCTATTCAACAACGACTTGGCGAGAGCGAGTAGCGGCAACTTGCGATCTTCGGGAACGAGTATTTCGTCCATGCAAGCGAGAGCTGCGTTGTAGTATGCTTCGGCTTTCTCTTGGCAGAGCTTGTCGATGCCGAGGTTGTTGTAAACGTTGGTTACAGCCGTAACTTTCTCGCGGGGGTCAACGTCGTTGTTGCCAAGGAATTGCTTGAGCGTATCGGCATCCTTGCCTTCGGCGAGTCGAGTGGCCTCGATGAGCATGAAAGTTTTCTTCTCGTTGATGATGTCGCCACCGATGTTTTTGCCAAAGATGATGGGGTCGCCATATACGTCGAGGTAGTCGTCTTGGAGCTGGAATGCCAAGCCCAGATTTTCGCCAAAGTGATAAAGCGAGTTGGCTTGAGCCACGGGAGCACCGGCAATGATAGCACCTATCTTGAGCGCGCAACCTAAGAGTACGGCAGTTTTGAGTCGTATCATGTTGATGTACTCGTCGGTGGTAACGTCCTTACGCGACTCGAACTCCATGTCGAATTGTTGACCTTCGCATATCTCAAGCGCGGTCTTGAGGAATGTTTCGATAACAGCCGGCATGAAACGTGGAGGTACTTGAGTCATGAGCTGAGTAGAAATAATCTGCATGGCATCGCCCGAGAGGATGGCGTGGTTCTCGTCCCACATTTTGTGAACAGTGGGTTTGCCACGACGCAAGTCGGACTTGTCCATAACATCGTCATGGAGGAGTGTAAAGTTGTGGAACATTTCAAGACCGATAGCTGGATTGATGGCTTGGTTGATATCGCCACCAAAGAGTTCGCATGCCATGAGCATGAGCACGGGTCTGATGCGTTTGCCACCCAAAGCGAGTTCGTATCGAATGGGAGCATACAACGAGTCGGGTTGTTGAGGGTATTCGATGTTTTTGAGTGCGTTGTTGATGATGTCAACGTATTCCGCAATTTTTTGATTCATAATATATAGAGTAGTTAGTTAATTATCTTACCAAAGGCTCATTTGCGATGAGTTGTCGCGAGCGGCCTGACGCTCTTTCTCGGCCTGACGCTCTCTCTCTTCTTCTTCACGGCGCAGTCTTTCTTCCTCTTCGCGACGGCGAGCCTCTTCTTCGAGCGTGTCGGGCACGATGGGCATCATCCAATTGAGAGCGTCGTCGAGGTCGGTGACATTCTCGAAGTTGTCGTCGTTGTCGACATTGTTGAGCTTGCTCTCGAGGATGGCGATTTGATTTTCGTAAGCCTTGTTTTGCGAGCGCAAAGTGGCTGTTTGTGAAACGAGGTCTTGACGTTGTTTCTTCAGTGCGGCAATCATGTTGTTGGCACGCTCCAACTCTTGTGTATCGACCGAGGCCGATGCGGCTTGCGAGGCGTTGTTGCGGGCTTCAGTGAGTTGCTCTTGTGCACCGGCGAGTTGCTCTTGTGTCTTGTGTAGCTGTTCTTGCAACGATTTGGCCTCTTGTTGGAGGGTGTTGTTGCGGTTGTTCAAGTCATTGATGTGCTCTTGAGCGTCTGATAACTCTTGTTGCAAGGCTTGTTTTTGTTGTAACTCGTCGTTGAGTTCCCGGGCCTGTTGTGTGAGTTGTGCTATACGCTCTTGATGTTGCTTGTTGTCCTCATTGTTTTGAGTGACTTGCGAGAGAAGTGTACCGTTCTCGTTGCGCAGTTGCGAGAGTTGTTCTTGCAAGTGTGCGACTTCGTCCTTGAGTGAAGCAATAATGCCTTCGGCAACTTGTTGTGCGTCGTTGGCAGCACCCAACTCGGCAATTTGTTGTTGAAGTTGCTTGATATTTTCTTGCAAGAGAGTATTCTCCTCGATAGATGACTCGAGTTGCTCGGCGGCCTGATTGTAGTTGTTGGTGGCAACGTTGAGTTGCAACGAGAGGTCGTCGATGCGTTCGTTGAGCGAGGTGTTGTTTTCTTGAGCTTTCAGCTCGCTTTCGGCACGTTGTTCGGTAGCAACGTTGAGTTGTGCAGTAGTGCTGTCGAGTTGTGCTTGCAGTGAGGTGAGTTGTTGTTGCAACTGCTCGATAGTGTTCTCTTTCTCGGAAGTGGAGGTTTCCAACTGAGCTTGGAGCAGGGTGTATTGTTTGCGTGACTCTTCGAGCGATGTTTGCAACATGGCCGAGGCTTCCTTGGCGGCATTCAATTCGGCAATTTCGCGAGTTGAATTGTCCTGTTGTGTAACCATTGTAGCAATCTCGTCGGTGAGTTGAGCGATGATATTCTCTTTCTCGGTTATCGTCTTGGCAAGTGTGTCGCGCTCGTTATTAATGGTAGCAACCGTAGTCGACAGCTCCTCCTTCTCGGAAGATAAGAAGCTGATGCGCTCTTGTAGCGCCTCGATGGCAGCGTTCTTGTCGTTGAGTTCGGCGATGGTTTCCTCGGGGATAACGGTGCTTTTCTTGAGGTCTTGTATGACACCGAGCAGGCGGTTAATCTCCTCTTGAGCGTCGTCGAGTTCTTGCTGTTTAACGCCCGAAACCTTGAGCTTGTTGATGAGGCTCTTGTTCTCGAGGTCATATTGTTCCTTCTCGGCCTCGAGCGTAGCAATGCGGTTGTCGAGTTCGTGTACCTTCTCGCTGAGAGCTCTCTTTTGTCTTTCGGCGCTGAGTTGGGCGTTTTTGCTTTCGACCTTTTGTTCCTCTAATTCGGCTGTTTTGCGGCGAAGTGTTTCCATCTCGTTCTCGAGTTGCTTACGAGCCGATGCGACGTTGGCTTGCGACTGCGAGAGAGCCGATTGGTTGAGCTCGTTGATATATTGTTGAAACGAGTCGCCCAATTGCTCGTATATGTATTTCTTTTCGCTCTCGGTGTCGATACAGTTGCGAATAAAGTCGGGGAGTGAAGCGTTAATCAACTCCACCATCTTGTCGAGCAGTGTGTGCGGCAATATCGCATTGTTGTTGTCGTTGTTGTCTGTATTGTCGTTGCTTTCGGCAGGAGTAGCGGCTACGGGCACAGACTTGTCGGGTATCGCTGTGTTGTTGCCGGTGACGTTAACAATATCCTTGGCAGTAAACGTGCGATCGTCGTTATCGTCGTCTTTGCCAAAGCCGAGAGCTCGAAGAGAGTTTTTGAAGAATGACATATCTTAAATATAATGTATATAAAATCCTATATATAATGTTGTGAAGTACGTGTGGTACATTCGGGTGCACATAAACCACCGGTGGTGAAGGATAGCTCGTCATCGGTGGGAAATGTGTTAAAAAAATTTGAGTGTAAAGTTACAACTAATTTTGCGATTTGGCGTGAAAAAAGAGTAATATTTACAAGAATGTGATAAAAAATATCGGGGGTGTCGAAAAGAGAGGGTAAAAATAAGCGTGGTGAAATAGAAAAAACGTATTGAGAGTATTTTTGAGAGGGGGAAGGGGCGATATGAGGGGTCAAAAAGGGGGTAATGGGAGCGAAAGCAGATACTTTAATAAATAATTAATCAAAATTGGTAAAAAAATTTGCTTTTTCAATAATGTTGCCGTACATTTGTCCGTAGATTTATAAAGCCTATAAAACAGACTTGTAAACATAAGTACCAATCTTATAAAACTAATACAATGGACATTAAAAAAATTCTTGCCAATCTTGAGGCAAAACACCCTGGTGAAAACGAGTACATCCAGGCTGTAACAGAAGTTCTTCACTCAATTGAAGAAGTTTACAATCAACACCCTGAATTCGAGAAAGCTCGCATCATCGAGCGTATGGTAGAGCCCGATCGTATCTTTACATTCCGTGTAACATGGGTAGATGACAATGGTGAAGTACAAACTAACCTCGGTTATCGTGTACAATTTAACGGCGCTATCGGTCCGTACAAAGGCGGTCTCCGTTTCCACAAGGCTGTTAACCCCTCAATGTTGAAGTTCCTCGGTTTCGAGCAAACATTCAAAAACGCACTTACTACACTCCCCATGGGTGGTGGTAAAGGTGGTTCAGACTTCGACCCCGTTGGCAAATCAGATGCTGAAATCATGCGTTTCTGCCAAGCATTCATGCTTGAGTTGTGGAACAACATCGGTCCTGACACAGACGTACCCGCAGGTGACGTAGGTGTAGGTGGTCGTGAGATCGGTTACCTCTTCGGTATGTACACTAAACTTGCTCGTGAGTACAACGTAGGTGTATTGA
>JAGBHF010000076.1 GCA_017935645.1 Bacteroidaceae bacterium
AAACCAAAACGCAGTAAAAAAGCCAAAATTTTTGTTTGGCTTTTGGTTGTATTTGTTGTTTTAGGGATAGCTTTATGGTATATGTATGCAGTTGTAAACCCCGTAATTGTTCAAACAAGCGAAGCAAAAATAAAAAGCCTTGCGCAACATACGCTTACAAACGCTGTTTTATCGGTTGTTTCAACAAATGATGTTTTTAATAACCTTATAAAATATCAATACAATGACCGATACAGTAGCACAATTTGAGCATGTTATAGGCATTTGCCGAGAGTTGTTTGCCAAGAAATTGAAGGATTATGGCCCTGCGTGGCGTATCTTGCGAGCTACATCGCTCACCGACCAAATCTTTATCAAGGCCAATCGCATACGTTCTATCGAAACCAAGGGCGTGAGCCGTATAGATGAGGGCGTTCGCTCGGAGCTTATCGGCATTGTCAATTATGGTATTATAGGACTTATCCAGTTGGAGTTGGGTCATGCCGAGCGTCAGGATATAACCGTCGAGCAAGCATTGGAGTTGTACGATCGCTTTATGACTCAGACCAAGAATCTAATGTATGCCAAGAATCATGACTACGATGAGGCATGGCGTCTTATGCGTCCTACATCGTATACCGACCTCATATTGTCGAAAGTACACCGCACCAAGCAAATAGAAGACAACCAGGGTGTAACCCTTGTATCGGAGGGCATAGATGCCAATTATATGGATATGGTCAACTATGCGCTTTTTGGGCTTATCAGAATAGAATATGCCGAGTGATGACCCTCATAATGTACCGGTAGATGTTGCGTCTGCCACGACAACTAAGCCTCACAATAAATGGTTGTCGGCTTTGGTTGTGCTTGTACGTCTGCTGGTAGGTGCTACATTCATCCTATCGGGAGTTGTCAAGTTGATAGACCCCGTAGGAACGATGTATAAGATAGAGGACTACTTGCAGGTATTCAATCTTACAACGTTCAACTCGTGGTCGTTCGTATTGGCAGTTATCCTATCGATAGTAGAATTTATATTGGGTGTAAATGCGCTACTCGGTTCATATTTGCGCACGACTCCTACATTATTACTCATCTTTATGGTAATAATGACACCTCTCACCCTATTTCTTGCTATAGCCAATCCCATACCCGATTGTGGGTGCTTTGGCGATGTGGTGACGCTGACCAATTGGCAAACATTCGGCAAGAATGTCGTTCTGTTGTCGTTGGTAATTTTTCTGTTGCTGTACAACCGACGTGCGCGTTCGGTATTTCATCGCGAAGTACATGCCCTTATTGTAGTGTGGGTGATGATTTATGGCTTAGGACTGGTGTACCATGCCGAGAGTTATTCGCCGGTGCTCGATTTTCGTCCGTTTAAGATAGGAACCGACTTGGCGGGAGCTTATTTTGGCGAAGATGCCGATGTAGCCGAGTATAAGTTTGTATATGAGAAAGATGGCGTTCGTGCAGTCTTTGATATAGACAGCCTTCCCGACGAGACCGAAGGTTGGCAGTTTGTTGAGCGACAAGAGTGTGCTACTGAGTCGCAATATCCTGCTTATGACAAGATGCTCGACCACTTTATCGTATATGACGGCAATGAAGATGTTACCGAGGAGCTGTTGAGTCACGAAGGATTTCTCTTTATTCTCTTCTCGGAGGACCTTACCAAAGCCAACGACGATGAGATAAATAAGGTGCATGAATTGTATGACTATACACGCGAGCATGGATATCCGTTTTATGCCGTAACGGCATCATCGCCTACCGAAATTGAGGCTTGGCTCGATAATACCGGAGCTGAATTTCCGTTTATGTTTATGGATAGGACTACCATACGCACCATACAGCGCTCCAATCCCTTCTTATTGGTGCTGAAAGATGGTGTTATCTATCATAAGTATTATATAGCGCACTTGCCCAACGAGATGCAACACGACATTCCGATAGAAGAGATACCGATATACGCTGAGGCAGAGTCGTATAACCCCGACTATCGAATAGTGTTCCTTGCAGCATTATTCGTGTTGCCCATTCTGTTGCTCTATTTTACCGAGCGTATAGCACTCTTTTCGTTGCGTAGTTTTAGAAGTTGGCGCAAACAACGTCGTGAACAAAAACAGATAAATAAAAATTAATATTCACATATAAAAAAACAGCATTATGAGAAAAAACATTGTTGCAGGAAACTGGAAGATGAATACAACCCTTCAAGAGGGTGTAGCATTGGCAAAAGAGATTAACGAAGCATTGAAAGGCGTAGAGACTAAATGTGATGTAGTGATAGCTACACCTTTTATCCATTTGGTTCCCGTTGTAGAGGCTGTTGATGCAGCTCGTATAGGCGTGGGCGCAGAAAACTGTGCCGACAAGGCCGAAGGTGCATACACCGGTGAGGTATCGGCTGCTATGGTTGCTTCTACAGGTGCCAAGTATGTAATCTTGGGTCACTCGGAGCGTCGTGCATACTACCACGAAACAGCCGAAATTCTTAAGGAGAAAGTTGTACTTGCTCTTGCCAACGGTCTTACTCCTATCTTCTGTGTAGGTGAAGTACTCGAGGAGCGCGAGGCCAACAAGCACTTCGATGTTGTGGGTGCTCAAATCAAAGATTCTCTCTTTGACCTTTCGGCCGAGGATTTTGCTAAGTTGGTAATTGCTTACGAGCCTGTTTGGGCTATTGGTACAGGTAAGACTGCTACTGCCGACCAAGCACAAGAGATACATGCCTTTATTCGTCAAACAATTGCCGAGAAGTATGGTAAAGAAATAGCTGATAATACATCTATTCTTTATGGTGGAAGTTGCAAGCCCTCGAATGCAGGCGAACTCTTTGCCAAACCCGACGTAGATGGTGGTCTTATTGGTGGTGCAGCCCTCAAGGCCGACTCATTTATGGGTATAATTACTGCTTTCGAATAAATACATAACCTTAAAAGTCTGCAAGAATAAGAAAAATGCTTATTTTTGCAGACTTTAATGTTTGTAACAAGGAACGACATGTGCAGATTGTATATAAAAATAGTCGTTGTGCTATTGTTTGCGTGGTTGTATGTACAACCTCATGCCCATGCTCAGGTGGCGGTGGTCGATACGTCGATTGTGCAATACCTTGAGCGGAGCAATACCGGAGGTGCTATACGAATAGAACAACCGGCCGAATTGTCGCAAAGAGTGGCGCGAGTAGGTGACGATGTTGAGCAAAATATGGTGAAAGTACCCATTTATCGTATACAGCTCTTCTCGTCGAACAATACATCGGCCAAGACTCAAGCCGAAAGTTTGGCAAAAGAATTTGCCGGAGCCTTTCCTGAGTTGCCTGCAATGGTGAGCTATGTATCGCCTTTCTGGAGACTCAGAGTAGGGGAGTTTCGCACTTACGAAGAGGCTAATGCTATGCTTCCTATTATACAAAACAAATTTTCGGACATGCAACGCGGTATGCTCATTATTCGTGAGCGTATAAGTGTGCCTGTACATGATTATTCGAATGATTAATATTTCAAATGGAATACAAGAACGATACACTTCTCGATGAGAAGACCCTTGAACAACTTGAGTATCATTATCGTAGCATACTTGCATTGTTGGGCGAAGACCCCGACCGTGAGGGCTAGAAAAAAACACCTCGTCGTGCTGCTAAGGCTATGTGTTATCTGACTCACGGCTATCGCAAAAACGATGACGATGTTATTAAGTCGGCCATCTTTGAGTATGGCGGTTCGCAGATTATTATAGTGCGTGATATCGAATTTTACTCGATGTGCGAGCACCATATATTGCCCTTCTTTGGTAAGGTGCATATTGGCTATGTTCCCAATGGTAGCATGGTGGGTCTCAGTAAAATAGCACGTTTGGTAGAAGTCTTTGCGCGTCGATTGCAGGTGCAAGAACGACTCACTAAGGAGATTTGCGACAGCCTATTCAAGACGCTCTCTACACATGGTGTTATAGTAATGATTGAAGGACAACACTTGTGCATGCAAATGCGCGGTGTGGAGAAACAAGGTGCTGTGACAACAACACTCGAATATACAGGTTGTTTCAACGAAGATAGTAAGCGCGCTGAGTTTTTGAGACTTTTGGGTAAATAATTTTGTGCTGTAAGTGTCTTATATACAGTGTGAAATAAAAAATATCGAAAAAAGTAGGAATTTTTACTCAAAAATATTTGCGTAAACCAAAAAGTCGCCTTATCTTTGCAACCGCAAACGCGAAAGTAGCTCAGTTGGTAGAGCATAACCTTGCCAAGGTTAGGGTCGCGGGTTCGAGCCCCGTCTTTCGCTCAACTTACTCAAGCGAGGGTGGTTGATTGAAAAATTGATAGAATTAAAAATGCGAAAGTAGCTCAGTTGGTAGAGCATAACCTTGCCAAGGTTAGGGTCGCGGGTTCGAGCCCCGTCTTTCGCTCTCACTATGTGAGTGACCGAGCATCTAAGCCCAAGTGGCGGAATTGGTAGACGCGCTAGTTTCAGGTTCTAGTGATTGAAAGGTCGTGCAGGTTCGAGTCCTGTTTTGGGCACTCAGCCTATCATTCTCATGGTGAAGAAAGAGATACTTGTCCGGGTGGTGGAATTGGTAGACACGCTACTTTGAGGGGGTAGTGGGCGTAGGCCTGTGTGAGTTCGAATCTCATCTCGGACACTAAAAGCGAGACTGTTACAATAACAGCCTCGCTTTTTTTATGCTCTTACTTGAGTGTTATGGGTGTGACGGTGTGGGCGAGAGAGGTGGTTGTTGGATGCTTGTGCTGTCGGTAGGCAGCTTGTGGGGCTGTTCGTTGCACACCCATTGGTTGTTGTTGAATGTAAATAGTCGATTGCGTGCGATGGCGCTTGTTTCTTCAATGAGTTGTTGTAGAGCGCTATCATTGGAGGGTTGTGTGAGTAGTGCTTCGCGAAAGCTGTATCCTATAATACCCGGGCAGATGTATAGGTGAAGAAATTGATTGTCATGTGTGGTAAAGTGGTATATGGTGCCATTCTTATTCTCTTCTTTAATAGGTGTATAACCGTTGCTGATGCTGTTGCGGAAATGCTGGATTATTAACGCGGTGTTGTTTGGGTGTAGAGAAGTCCATACAGCCCAACTCGAATCGGGGTATAATGCAACGAGGTAGCTCGATGTGCTCGGGTGTGGCTTATGTTTTTTGTGAAGATTGGGTAGCGGTATGTCGGTTATTGAGTATAATGAATCGAGCGGAAGTTGTGATGTATCGACAATGTTCCATATGTGAGCGGCGTGAGAGTCGGCTATGTGTAGTGCGGGCTGCGCACCGGCATATATTTCGTTGTCGGTTTTTACCCTTGATATGTGCATGAGACAAGCCATAGTGATGCACCCTATCAGTAGCAAAATGGCTATGATAGAGTGTATAAGACCTCTTTTGTTTTGCTTCCATAATCTCATATTACAAAGTTAGTAATTTTTTTGACCAATGCTATGATGTGTCAAATATTTTGCCTATTTTTGTATGTTAAACCATTCGCTTTTGAGCGTGGTTGAAAACGCAATAAACGGAATATAAACAAGAAAAAATATAGCACTATGAAATTTATCGTATCAAGCACTGCGTTGCTTTCGCATCTGCAAATTATCAGCAGAGTTATCAATTCGAAGAACTCGATGGCTATTCTCGAAAATTTCCTTTTCGAGTTGAAGGGTAATAACATTGTGGTGACTGCATCGGACCAAGAGACTACAATGACCACCTCGATAGAGGTAGTTGAGGCTGTAGGTAGCGGTTGTTTTGCCGTTTCGGCCAAGATATTGCTCGATCCTCTGAAAGAGTTGCCCGAACAACCCCTTGAGTTTGAAATCAACGATGACAACTTGGAAATATATATCAAATACCAAAATGGTCACTTCAACTTGATGGGTGTCAATGGTAGCGAGTATCCCCAAGCTCGTCCTTTGAGCGAGGAGGCTGCCACATTGACAATCCCTGCCGAGCGCTTGCTCAAGGGCATTGGCTATACACTCTTTGCTACAGCCGACGATACTTATCGTCCCATCATGAATGGTATCAACTTTGATATTTTCCCCGATAATATTGCCTTTGTAGCATCCGACATCCACAAATTGGTGCGTTTCCGCGACCTCTCTATTCAAGCCGGTATCCGTGCATCGTTTATCCTCCCCAAGAAGCCGGCTACATTGCTTAAGGCTATTCTTCCTAAGGAGAGTGGCGAGGTTGCTATCAACTTCGATGAAAAGAGCGCTCGTTTTACTTTGTCAAACTTTGTGCTCACTTGTCGTCTCATTGAGGGTAATTATCCCAACTACAACTCGGTAATACCTCAAAACAGCCCCAACATGCTCACCATCGACCGTGCATTGTTTGTTAATGTGTTGCGTCGTGTGTCGGTATTCTCCGACCAAGCTCTTGGCCTCATAGAACTTGCCTTCGACGATCGTCACATGGTTGTTTCTACTCAGAATATCGATTATTCAATCTCAGCTACCGAGACAGTCGATTGCAACTATTCGGGTACACCCTTTACCATTGGTTTCAATGCGCCCAAGCTCATCGAGGTGTTCAATACAATCCAATCGGACGAGGTAACAGTATCACTCTCTGACGCAAGTCGTGCCGGTGTTATCTGTCCTCTTGAGAATGAAGAAAACGAAGAGCTTCTCATGTTGCTCATGCCCATGTTGCTCAATAAATAATAGCCGATGGAACTCAAACTCGTAAAGCCCATTGTATTCTTTGACCTTGAGACAACAGGCACAAGCATCACCGACGACCGTATTGTAGAGATTTCCTATATAAAGGTTTATCCTGACGGTCGCGAGGAGAGTCGTACAATGCGCATCAATCCGGGTCGCCCTATTCCGCCCGAAGCAACAGCAGTACACCACATCTCGGATGCCGATGTTGCCAATGCCCCTCTCTTTGGGCAGGTTGCCGGTGAGTTGGCAGCTGTATTTACCGATGTCGATATTGCCGGATTTAACAGCAATCGTTTCGATGTGCCTTTGTTGGTAGAGGAGTTTTTGCGTGTGGGTACTAACTTGGACTTGTCGAAGTGCCGATTTGTCGATGTACAAACAATCTTTCATAAGATGGAGCAACGCACGCTCTCGGCAGCTTATCTCTTCTATTGTGGAAAGGAACTCGATGGCGCACACTCGGCCGATGCCGATACAAGAGCTACATACGAGGTGTTGAAGGCGCAACTCGATCGATACGAGTCGTTGCAAAATGATGTTGACTTCTTGTCGAAGTTCTCTACTCAGAACCGTAATGTCGACTTTGCCGGTCGCATTGTTTATAACGACAAAAACGTCGAGGTATTCAATTTTGGCAAATATAAAGGCATGCCCGTTGCCGAAGTAATGGTGCGTGATTCGGGATATTACAGTTGGATTATGCAAGGCGATTTCCCTTTAAACACCAAGAATGTAATAACCCGTATACGTTTGCGCGGGCTCAATACCAATACACAAAAGTAAGACTATGACACTCAAAGGAAAACAT
>JAGBHF010000077.1 GCA_017935645.1 Bacteroidaceae bacterium
CTCAACAATTGTTCCTCGCAAGGTATTGCTCGAGAACTTCTCGACAGCACAATGTGGTAACTGTCCTCGTGTACACGAAATGTTCAATAGAGTATTGGCCGATCGTAGCGATGTGGCATGGGTAGTGCATCACTCAGGTTTCGGTACAGATAATTATACCATCGATGCATCGAACAAGTATCTATGGTTCTACGGCGGTGGTGGTACTTATGCACCCGCTGCGATGTTAGACCGTCGTTGCTTGAAAGAACTTGGTGCCGAAGGTGCACAAGGTACTGTTACAGCTCCTGTATTCTTCCCCGCAAGTGAGGGTGATGTAGAAGAATATATCAGCTATTGTCTTGATCAACCTGCATTTATTTCTCTCAAAATAGAAGATGTTTATAACGAGGATACTCGCGAGTTGACAGTAAGAGTTACAGGTGAGACTGCCGTAGAAATTGAGAAAGCTCCCCACATCAATATTTTCCTCACCGAGAACGGATTGGTAGGCTATCAATCGGGTGGTGGCAACAGCTACAAGCACAATCATGCTATCCGCAAGGTAATGACTGCAACTTGGGGCGATGAGTTGACATTTACTGATAAAAAATTCGATGTGACTTATACTTGCACTCTCGACGAAGGTTGGAAACCCGAGAACATGAGTGTTGTAGCTTTTGTAGCTGACTATAATGAGAAGAACTACAATGAGTGTACAGTACACAACACCGAGTTCAAAGAGCTCGAATACGGTGCAGCAGTAGGCAAGCTCACCAACGACCAATGCCGCGTGATGTCTATCAATAAGACAGTTAACTTCACCGGTAAATATAACAACGCTGCCGTTTATACAATCGACGGTCGCTTGGTACAAGTGGCTAACGGTAAGGCTTGTATCACATTGGACAACGCCGGTGTATATATCGTAGTTGTTGACGGTGTAAGCCACAAAGTGATTGTTAAGTAATAAGGATTACTTATCCGATAAGTCAAAGGGGATTGTGCCACGGCACAATCCCCTTTCTTATAATTAGTATTAAGCAGTATCGAGGTTAGAAGAGTATAGAAGTTGTTATACCTGCCGTGAGGTTGTGCATCATGTAGTTGTGACGACCTGTGCGATACAGTCCATATTGAGGCATGGCGCTATGTGTAGCCGAGAAGGTGTTGCCACTATAGTCACAGAAGATGTTAGCTCCGAAGTGGCGTTGTGCCAAGAATGATATAGATACACCGGTCTCATAGTAGAATCCGGCGGGGTCGCTTACCATAGCTTGTGGTATAATGTGGGTGTTGGCCATGAAATTGCATCCGGCAAGGGCTTTCATAGAGATACGAAAACGTGAATTTTCGCCCAATGGTAGTGTGCCATATACTCCTGCCGCTACTGTTGCTGCATCGATCGATAGAAGCTCTTCAGGGCGACTCTCGAGTGTCGTAGGCAGTGAGGAAACTGCTGCCGAACCTCCTATCCCCCAATTGCTGTTGATATACCAAGTACCTTCTACTCCCATTCGACTACCTATTGCCGAGATAAGTCGTTGACCATTGCCAAGTTCTATCGACGATAGGGGGAATTGTAATCCCATAGTTAAGCCTATTTGTGAGGGTCGCTCGGGAATAGAGAAATCGGGTGTGCCGAAGTCGTGCAGGCCCTTCTCCTTGAAGATAAGGTCGGCAAGGAAATAGCCCAATTCGGTCGAGAGAATACCTATACCGGCTCCTGCAAGTACGTCCGATATCCAGTGGCGGTTATTGAGGATGCGCGATACACCCACAAAGGTTGCAACGGTGTAACCTCCTACGCTTATCCAAGGGCTCAGCTCACCATACTCTTTGTGGAGTATATGTGCCGCTGTAAAAGCGGTTGCGGTGTGCCCTGAAGGGAAAGAGTTGTATGCCGAGCCGTCGGGGCGAAGTGTCCCTATCGAATACTTCAGTCCATTGACAACTGCAGCCATGATAGCCACCGAAAATGCATCGGATACAATCATGCGCCCCCATGAACTACGGCTTTCTACACCACAAGCTTTCATGATTATTGTCGCTAATCCCGGAGCGTACTGCAAATAGTCGTCGACAACGCAGTGGTAGTCGGGGACATAGGCATTGCGTAGGCCATAAAATTTGCCTGCAACGTACTGTTGCGATAGTACACCGGTAATGACCAATGGCACACCTACGTATGTCATTTGTACATACTTGTTGCGATAGAATTCTTCGCCTTTCGATAATACAAATATGGTAGGAGTGTCGCCCAATTGTTCTATTGCCTCGGCGGGTACGAATACCGTATCGAGTGACAATGATTCCGTCAATTGAGGTGCTTGTTCTGTAGTGGTTTGTGCTATGGACGGGTTACACCAGCCTATAGTAACTAATGTGATGAATATAAGTAGTTTTTTCATATCATGTGGAGTGTGAATGACGTTACAAATGTACGACAAATCGGGTAAATATCCACAATGCTTGCTCTCATTTAACAAAAAGCGGGCGACGCATCCATGATACATCGCCCGCCTATGTCGGTCAGAGTCTATTACAGATTATTGCGGTCGAGATTTGACAATGCAAGGTAGTATTGATACTCAAGCATGAGTCTATTCTCTTCGGCTTCATTGAGTTGTGCTATGTCGCTCATGTACTCGATGAGTGAGATTTGGCCGGCTTGAAGGGCCTTAACCAATAGCTCTCGATTGTTTTGTTCGGTAAGCAAGGTGTAATCTTCAAGTGCTGCGCTCAGTGTAGTAGCCTCGTTGTATAGTTGCGATACCTCGGCATTCAACTCGGCTTTGGCAACATCGCTTTGCAATGAGAGCGATAGTGCGCAAGCTTGCGCGGTCTTTACCTCGTTGCTTGTCTTGAATAGGGGCAACGATACTCCTACAGCCAGTCCGTAGAACATATCACCCACTTCATAGGCTTGCTTGTAACCCAACTCAAACTTGGGTATCCAACCCTCTTTCGATACTGCGCTGAACGATTCGGCTACTTGTTGTTGCTTGCGAATCATGTTAATATTGGCATCGGCCTCTTGCCATTGAGCAGCTACCTCTTCAAGCGAAGCGGGCATAGTCATGATGGGGTATTGTTCCATTTGTTTGGCGCTGATGGGCAGTGTCATGCCACCATTACATGCTACAAGGTCGGCAAGGGCAGCTTGGCGCTCGTTGATGAGCATCTTCAATTGGCTCGATTGGCTCAGACGGTCTATTTCGACCTTGTTGACTTCCAGACGGTTGGCATCACCGGTCTCCAAGCGGGTCTTGTACATATCGACCAATGAGCGGGCTATCTTTTCGCGCTCGGCTACAAGTTCGATTTGTTTGTTAAGGTACACAATCTTGATGTAAAGGTTGCGAGCCTCCAGCAACACGCTTTGGCGAACGTAGTTTATTTGCGATGCACCCAAGGCATTTTGCGCATTGATAAGTTTGCGACGTTGACCATACACTGTGGGGAAGTCGAAGCCCTGCATGATAGAAAAACCATATTTGTTACCGCCGGGCACTTGCTTCTCGGCCCAGAGGTACTCAAATTCGAAAGAGGTGTTTTCCAAGCAGTTCTCGGCCGATAGTTCTGTTTGAGCTGCCGATACATCTTGTTGTGTAGCTTTGATGTTATTGTTGTTGTCGGCAACACTCTGCAAGATGCTCTCGATGGGCGATTGTGCCACGGCACTCATTGCCACGAGGCTTGCTATAAGGATGATATATCGTTTCATGCTTTTACGTTTTTGCGGTTCATTAAGATGTAAACAATAGGAATAACAAATGCGTTGAGCACTGTCGAGCTGATCAATCCACCGAGAATAACCTGTGCCATGGGGCTTTGAATCTCGTTACCCGGAGCACTGCCATTGATGGCAAGGGGAATGAGTGCAAGTGCCGATGTGAGGGCTGTCATCAAGATAGGATTGAGACGGTCGAGTGAGCCTTTCAGTACCGCTTCGTTAAGTGATAGGCCCTCTTCGCGCAGGTGGTTGTAGCGTTCGATGAGCAACATGCCATTACGAGTGGCAATACCAAAGAGCGAAATGAAACCGATGATGGCGGGGATGCTTATCTCGCCCGATGTGAAGCGTAGTACAAAGATACCACCAATGAGTGCCAAGGGGAGGTTGATAAGAATTACAGCCGATTGACCTGCACTCTTGAATTGTTGAACAAGCAACAAGAAGATGATAAGGATTGATGCCATCGATGCGAGGAATAGTGTGCGAGAAGCCTCTTTTTCGCTCTCAAACTGTCCGCCGTATTCGATGTAGTAACCCTCGGGCATCTTGATATTCTCGTCAATGAGAGCACGAATATCGTCTACAACGCTACGCATGTCGCGGTCGGCAACGTTGGCCGAGATAACGATTTTGCGCTTAACATTCTCGCGGTTAATGGTGTTGGGTCCCATTGCCGAACGAATTTCAGCCACTTGGATAAGGGGTACTTTACCTTCGGGAGTATCTATCATAATCTCCTTGAGTTGCTCGGCTGTGTCGCGGTTCTCATCTTTCATCTTTACAGTGAGGTCGAATGTGCGGTCGCCTTCGTAGATTTGCGATACCACCTCACCGGCCATTGCTACATTGATGAATTCGACAAACTCGGGCATGGTGATACCATAGCGAGCCAACAGGTCGCGACGAGGTACTATATGCAATTGCGGACGCTCTATTTGTTGTTCTACATTGAGGTCTACAACACCCTCTACACCCGCTGCAAGATTCTGTATTTGCAATCCGTAGTCATACATGCGCTTGAGGTCTTCACCGAAGAGCTTGATAGCGATTTGCGATTTAGTACCCGACAACATGGCGTCGATACGGTGTGAAATGGGTTGGCCAATCTCTACACTTACGCCCGATAGTGTGCCCAACTTTTCGCGAATTTCAGCCTTAACCTCGCTGGCCGAACGCTTATCGAGTTTGAAGGGGGCTTCAATTTCACAAGCATTCACACCAAAGGCGTGCTCGTCAAGCTCGGCACGACCTGTCTTGCGAGCCACTGTCTGTATCTCGGGAACTTCCAAGAGAAGACGCTCGATTTGTTGTCCTATGCGATCCGACTCTTCAAGTGAAACACCGGGCAAGGTGGCGGCATTGATTGTAAATGAGCCTTCGTTGAAGGGAGGCAAGAAGCTGCGACCCAATGTGGCGAAGGTAATAAGTGCTACAACAAATACGGCTATAGTACCGGTCAATATACTGCGTTTATGGTTTATAGCCCACGATAGCGACTTGTTATATACACCTTGCAACTTGCGTGATACCCAAGGCTCTTTGTCCTCTTTCAACGCTTTCTTGCCGTTGAGAAGATAGCTACACAATACAGGGGTAAGTGTAAGAGCCACAACGGTAGAGGCTACAAGTGCCACAAGGAAGGCTATACCCAACGGACGCAACATGCGACCCTCCATACCCGAGAGGAAGAACAAGGGCATGAAGCTCACCATAATAATAAGGGTTGAGTTCAATATAGGCATACGCACCTCTTTCGAGGCCTCAAATATGACATCGATATTGCTGCGTTGTTGCTCGACAGGCAACAGACGGTTGGCGCGTAGGCGCTTGTATACGTTCTCGACATCGACAATCGCATCATCCACAAGCGAGCCGATAGCAATAGCCAAGCCACCCAAACTCATGGTGTTGATAGTAAGACCCAATGCATTGAGGGTGAGCAGTGATACAATAACCGACAAGGGGATGGCTGTGAGCGAAATGATTGTTGTACGAGTATTCATCAAGAAGAAGAAGAGTACAATAACCACAAAGATTGCTCCTTCGAAGAGGGCGCTCTGTACGTTGTTTATCGAGTTGTTGATAAAGTGCGATTGCTTGAAAATATTGGTCGATACCTTCACGTCGGCAGGCAAGTTCTTTTGCAGCTCGGCGAGTGCATCCTCAATATTTTTGGTAAGTTCGATAGTGCCTGTTTTGGGTTGTTTCTTGACCGTAATAAGTACGGCAGGTTGTGCTTCAACCGAAGCCATACCCAACTTGGGCGCTTTGTCCGAGATAATTACATCGGCAACGTCCGATAGTACAACAGGTTTGCCGTCGATACGTTTTACAACAGCCAAGCCTATCTCTTCGGTATCGGTGGTAGTAATGTCGCCACGAACAATGTATTCGTTGCCATATTCATATATGATACCACCATTGGCATTGTTGTTCATATTGCGCGATGCAGCCAACACCTCGTCGAGTGTAACACCATAGTGTTTCATGCGGGCGGGGTCAACAGCTATACGATACTCCTTGATTTCGCCACCGATGACAGTTGCTTGTGCCACACCGCTGATAGAGAGCAGGCGAGGACGGATGGTCCAGTCGGCAATGGTGCGTATGTCGCGAAGTGATGTAGAGTCGGCTGTAAGACCTATAATCATCATCTCGCCAAGGATAGACGATTGTGGAGCCATAGTGGGTGTGCCAACACCCTCGGGCAACATTCCGCTAAGTTGTATCAAGCGCTCCGATGTGATTTGACGGGCAAGATAGAGGTCGGTACCCCAGTCAAACTCTACCCATACAACCGAGAAACCGGTTGTAGAAGATGAACGCACACGACGTACACCGGTAGCACCGTTTACGCTTGTCTCGATAGGATATGTTACTAAGCGTTCTACCTCTTCGGGAGCCATACCCGGAGCCTCGGTGAGAACTACTACAGTGGGGGCATTGAGGTCGGGAAATACATCGACCTCCATTTTCGATACACTATACACGCCCAGTACGAGTATAAGTGCCGATATCACAGCAATCAACAGACGGTTGTGCAGTGAAAATTTAATAATCTTATTCAGCATATCGCAATGGGGTTATTAGTGATTATGGTTGTGAGCAGGAGGAAGTGCATTGCTTGCACCGGCCAATCGTACACGGTATACACCATCTACTACAATCTTGTCGCCGGGTTTTACGCCCGAGAGAATTTCGACACGGCTACCATTGTTGGCTCCGAGTTTTACTTCAACTTTCTCAAAGTCGTTCTCGCACAAGCGGCGATACACAAAGAACAAACCTTGCTCTTCGGTGAGTGACTTCATGGGGATGCTGATAACATCGTTGCGTGTCTTGCCCAAGAGATATACATCGACGCTTGAACCGGGTACGATAGCAGCACGGTTGTCAAAGTCGAATGTTACGGGTACAAAGTATGATGTTTCGCCGGCATTGCGACCGTATGAGAGTAACTTACCATTCATCTGAGCCAATTCATACACTTGGTCGTCGTAAGATGTAACAAAGTTGGCCGATGTGATAGAGGGCAACTCGTTGTAGTAACGTTGAGGAACATCGGCGCGGAGTTGTAAACGCTTGTTTTGAGCTACTGTAGCCAAGGGAGCACCGGCCTCGACGTAATCGCCTTCGCCTACCCACAAGCGGGTAATGTAACCGGCTTTCGATGCGCGAGCCTCCGAGCCGCTTTTGTTGTTGCCACCTACGGCTTCATATGCCAAGCGGGCTTGCTCGTAGCTCTCGCGAGTGGCTTCAAACTCTTTATCCGAGATGATATTGTCGCCTACCAACTTTTGAGCACGCTTGTAGGCTGCGCGAGCTGTTTCGTAGCTGATGCGGGCGCGTTCGGCAGCGTCACCACTACCTACGTTGCGCGATGAAATAGTAAAGAGGGCAGTTCCTGCCGATACAGCCGAGCCATCGACCCATGCACGATTGTAGTGTACAGTACCCGATTGGGGGGCTACAATGGTCATGACATCGCCGGTAGCACCTATAACGTTACCGGTACATTTAATTACTGAAGTGAAAGGTGCAGGAGTGGCGGTCTCGGTAGTAAGACCTATTTCTTTAACCTCGCCGGGCTTGAGGGAGATACCGTTCTCGTGGTTGTGGGCATGCTCCTGAGCCGAGTGGTCGTGTCCATGAGCCGAGTGGTCGTGGTTATGACTGCTGTGGTCATGGTGATCGTGGTGTTCGGTTGCATGGTTGTGTCCTTCATGGCTGTGGTCATGGTCATGAGTGTGATTGGCGCAGCTTGCCATCAAGTATGCTCCTATGGTGAGCATAATGATAAGTTGTTTTTTCATTGCTGTTATATTTATATGTTGAATGTGTGTACGTTCCATGCCATGTGGCGCAGAGGCGTACCAAGGTTAATTTTATTATGTAATTATAGATTGTTTTACCCCCCTTTGTCGCCGGGGTATAGAGATATTAAGCCACCGCCGGTGGCGCACGCAAGCCGCACGACAAGCTTATGTAGTCTTGATATGCGTGTGTGACGTAAAAGAATGAAAATGTTGTAGATAGCTCAATAGGGTCGGGGAGAATTGAACTACCGGTCGAAAGTATAGCTATAAGTTGCGGTATAAGACCGGCCTTCGATGCGTGACCTATCTTCGATGCGTCTTGCATGAGGTCGATATTCATGGCACAATCGCTGTCGCAATCGCTGCATCCATGATTGTGCTCGGCATTATTGTCGTTGCAAAAATCGAGTATGAGGCATATACCACCATCTTCGGTGTGATGGTGTGGTATAACCGACGACGCCACTATCATGAATGTGGCAAACATCAATAACCCTATCGACAATATATGTTTCAAGTTATACATAAGCAACTTAGCCGATGCAAAGTTACAAAAGAGATGTGATAAAGACAATTCTTTTATCATTAATTATAAAATTTAGTGTGCAAATTACTTGTATTATAATATTTCATTTCTTATTTTTGTAGAGCCTAAAAAGATATTATTAACACTTAAATTGAAATACTATGGCACTTAAAATTACAGACGAATTAGGAAAAGAACTTATCGCATCGGGCAAACCCGTAGTGATTGACTTCTGGGCAGAGTGGTGCGGTCCTTGCCGCCAAATAGGTCCTTTTGTTGACGAACTTGCAGCTCAATATGAGGGTCAAGTAACAATTGGTAAATACAATGTTGACGAAGGTGAAGAAATCAGTGGTGAATATGGTATCCGTAACATCCCCACTTTGTTGTTCTTCAAAGATGGTCAATTGGTTGACAAACACGTAGGTTCGGCCAACAAAGCTCAACTCGAAGAGAAAGTGAAAAAATTGCTTTAATTTTGTCATTCAATAGCAAAAGTGTAAACGGCTCATCCATTGCGGGTGAGCCGTTACTTTTTGCATGCTTCATGTAGCAGGAGGCGCCAAGGTTATCAATAACCTTGACGACCCGGATATAAACTTACTTAATCAATTTATGAACTTGAACGAGGCTATATTCCATCATATCGGTGCGAGCCTCGTACTTGTAGGGTACATATTCAAATAGTTGCAAGTAGGCTTTGCCCGTTTTTTCGCTGTAATATAAAACTAAGCGCAGTGCATTGTTGCTTTCGTCAGTGCCGGCCTCTATGCTTTCGGGCTTTTGGGCAACGTGGGCTATCAGTTCATTTTTCATGCTGATGTGGTAGTATAGTTCTTTCTTAGCATAACGCTCGCCTGTAGAGCTATCCTTATAGCCGTTTTTAAGCAAGAAAATGAGTATCAAACCGGTAATGGCTACGCATATGCCTGTTACGTTGACAGCGCCACCGAGAGGCAACACAGCCAAGGCAACGCCGAGGATGATGAGTGAAATACTGAGGATAATATCTTTGCTTGATTGTACTTTTACGAAATTCTTTTCCATAATAATCATTATTTAATGTATCTGTTTTTATTGATAATATATATATGTGCAACTATAGGCCTATATTGATATATAGGTATACAGCAACAGCTGACGTCGAGATAGGATGTCAGTAAATAAAAGGTTGAGAAAAACGCACGCTAAATAATGAGCTTTCCGAGGTAGATGAGGCGATGCGATGGCTCGGAAAGGACTGAATTACATAGTTTTAAGCTGTTATAAATGTAATATGATATACCACTGTGTATAACCTTGCCGGCCTTGAGGTATGTTACATTGTGTTTGTTTTCAGTATCGGCTCTACGAGTGTTCGATGGTACACGTTGCAGTATTTCGAGATGAAAAGTGCGCGGGTGACACAACTCGGCATCAGGAGTGTTGAAGTCGGTAGCATCCACCACAGCCTCCGATGTAGCCGGCTCGTCGCATCGAGGGTAGCTCGACTCGTGCCGTATGCTTCCCAATCCCACAAATAGGAGAAAGCACAGCGTAACAATGATATTTTTTAACACACACTTCATATTGTATGGCAAAATTAGTAATAAGTAAAGTGACTACAAAATAAGTTCGATTATTTTTCGTCTCGATATTCACGCCTAACTTTTGACATCTTTTCGCTAAATCCACCCTCTTTTATAAAGTCGTCTGAAATCTTTTGTAGTTGTCGGAATAGAAGATAGTCAGCTTGCTTAATCAATACAATCACCATGTTGGCAATTACTTCAGGAGGTCTTGTTTGTGCCAGATTCATAAAATACGCAGCATCGGAATATTTTGCTCCTAAATTGCGCATTGCCTCAAGTTCGCGGCTGCCATCTTCCCATTGGCGGTGGTTATGTACTTTTAAGTAGTCTTCATAGTCCTCCTGCAATTCTTTGAGGCTTGCTTTGGCTACGTTTAATAGTTTTATTTCGGTTTTGGTTGATGTCGCCGAAGCACAACACCCCTCTATTATGTTTTGCTTGCCACTTCGAGCAGCCTGTATCATCTGGTCTATTGTCCTGTCGCCCTTCGATAAGTACTTGTGACAGAAGTAATAGGTCATTTGAAAGATAACATCGGTTTTCTGGTAGCTTATAAGTTTTTTATAATTGCCTCTATTGGGTACAAGTGGTTCCATTGTGTGTTGTGCTTGAATAAACAAAGGTAAAAAATGTAGTTGATAGAGAGAGCATTAAGTGGGAATTTATTTGAAAAAAATCAATAAGGTCAATAAAGTCTAAGGTCTCTAAAGTCTATAGAGTCCTTAAAGACCCTAAAACCAACCCAATAAATACATTTTACAACCCGTATTTACATCTTTTAACACAATCTTTATTTGTACATCTACGAAAAGTTCGTAGATTTGCGAAAAGTTCGTAGATAATTAATCGTTTTAATGAAGTTAATATGGAAAAACTGACAGCGCAAGAAGAGGAAATAATGTTGATTATATGGAAACAAAAGGGTGGATGCATCAAAACATTTGTCGAGCAGTTACCTGCACCACAACCTCCCTATACAACTGTAGCTTCGATTGTGAAGAACTTGGAGCGCAAGGCGTATGTAAAGGCCGAGCGTTATGGAAACACCTTCTATTACACACCTGCTATTGACGAAAATGAGTACAAGCGCTCGTTTATGTCGCGAATGGTGCGTAACTATTTTGCCAACTCTTATCGTGATATGGTTGCATTCTTTGTCAATGAGGAGCATCTTAGTCAAGAAGAATTGGACGAAATTGTGCAAATAATAGAGAGAGGCAAACCACGTAAATAATGTAAACACATGGACTCTATTACCTATATATTACTTAGTCAGCTGGGTATAGCAGTATTGTATCTCTTGTATAAACTGTTGCTGTCGGGCGATACATTTTTGCGGGCACATCGCATCACATTGCTGTGTGGTGTACTCTTTGCCTACCTCTATCCATTGGCCTATTCGCCGAGCTTACACGCTCATGTCAGTGCTATATCTGGGCGTTATCAAGTAGAGTTGCCGGCTATTGAGGTGTCGGCCGATGTGCTATCGAGTAGTTTCACACTCGTTGATATATACCTATGTGGTGTAGCAGTGGGATTGCTCTTGTTCCTTGTTCGACTGCTCTCTATCGTATATCTGCGCATGCGCAGTACCAGCCTTTATGTTGAGGGGATGAAGGTCTACAATCCCGCCACCGATGTAATGCCATTCTCTTTCGGGTCGGCCATATTTGTCAATGCAAAGAACTACGAGGAGAGTATGTTACGCGATATATTGCTACACGAGCGTGCCCATGTAAGTCGATTGCACACGGTCGATTTGGTATTGGGTGAGTTGGTAGTTATATTAGGTTGGTTCAATCCTCTGGCGTGGTTGTTGAGACGTGAAATGCGCCTTGTCTTGGAATTTCTTGCCGATGCCCGTGCTATCGAGCACGCCCCCTCGGCCAAAGATTATCAGTATCATCTGTTACATGCAACTCAACAATCCTCTCGATTCTTTCAGTGGGGTGCTTATTTCAATGATAAAATGTTGTTGCAACGCATACGCAAGCTCAACCAGCGCGACAGCCATTTGGCTCGCAAGTGTTGCTACCTGATTTTGTTGCCGGTCTCACCTTTATGCTATGTGTAGCCTATGCACGACCTGTTACAACCACACAATCCATTGCCGAGGTTTCGGAGAGTGGAGTCGATAAAGTTTTGCCGCAATTCGAGCAATCCGATGCAGATTTGATGAATTTTATCGTTCAAAATCTGGTCTACCCCGAGCAAGCGCTCAAAGACAAGGTCGAGGGTCGAGTTATTGTGCAATTTGTGATTGGCGTCGACGGTAATGTACATTCGCCTACGATATTGCGCGGACTTACCCCCGAGTGCGATGCTGAGGTGTTGCGCGTAGTGGGTCTTATGCCTCGCTGGGTACCCGCGCAGCAGGACGGTGTAGCCGTTGAAAGTAATTTTGTTTTGCCCGTTTCGTTTGTAATGCAATAAATAAATTCAGAAATATAGATATCTTATAAATACCGAGGTGCTTTTGCCGCGGGAAGCATCTCTATTGTCTAATTTAAAATGAAATGAATATGAAAAGAAATGTTTTAATCTTGCTCGTTTGTTTTGTAGCAAGCATGGCTATGAATGTAGTAGCGCAAGAGCGCGAGCAGTTACCTCAATTTCCCGGAGGTGATGCCGAATTGATGAGCTTTGTAGCTCAGAACCTTGTCTATCCTGAGCAAGCTATCAAAGATAAAGTACAAGGTAGAGTGATTGTAGAGATGGTAATTGAAACAACCGGTGAGGTTGTTGATGCCAAGATTTTGCGTAGCGTATCGCCTGAATGTGATGCCGAGGTATTGCGCATTGTAAGGTTGATGCCTAAATGGACTCCCGGCTACAAGGATGGTGAGCCTGTGCGAACAACATTTGTTTTACCGGTGATTTTCAAGCTATAACTCTACACCATAAGAAACGCCCTCATCTTCATGACAAAGGTGGGGGCGTTGTCTATATAAGTGCTTACTTATCGAGTCAACAGGAATTTTTCGCCATTGATGATGTAGATGCCTTGAGGAAGGTTCTTCACTTCATCGCGGTTGGTGGTGTTGAGTACGAGAATACCTTGAGTGTTGTATACGGTAAACTCTTTTGTTTCGTCACCAAATACTCTGTCGATGGCAGCGTTTCCGCTGAAGTAGCTTGCAAAGACATCTTGGCTGTGGTCAAGACCATCGGCACTTGTAAGGTTGTAGAGTGATACCTCAATGTAATAGTCGCCAATTACTACATCGGGAACAGGTACATAGAGGATAGCTGCACCTTCAAAGTCGGGATCGGCCTCTTTGGTGATAAGGTTGTTGTATACAACAAATTCTTCGGTCAAATTGCCTTTTTTGCCATATTTAAACACTACACCATCGTAGCTCAACTTGGCTTCGTCGGTAATCCATATTTCTATTTGTGCTACACCGTCGAGGCTTGTGTTGGGAGCAGGTGTAAACTCGCAGAGGACATCGGCTGTAACTACCTCCAGGGCATCGAATGTAAACGAGAAACCACCGATAGAACCTTGTTGGTCGGAGTAGGCATATTGGCCTGTGGTGTCGAGTACGCGATTGAAAGAGATTGTAATATTGTTGTAGTTATTGCCCGATGCTACCATGGTTTCGGGGGTGCGTGTTTTGCCTCGGAGGTCGATAGTGATGGTCTTACCCTCGATGATGGGAGTCAGAGTCTCGGTATAGTAGTCGCCTTCGACGTCGGTGCTACCAAAAGAGAGTGATGCCAAGGCCGATTCAACATCTCCGTCGAATGTTAGCTTTAACAAGCCGGTAGGATCGTCGGGCATGTAGTACGACTTGAATGTGCCTGACGCATTTTCTGTACTGATAAGTTTGATGGGCATTGAGCCGATGGTGTATTCTATCTCGGCAGTACCATCTGTGCCATACATTTGTGTGGCATCATCGGCGGCTACTACGTTGGTCAAGCGAATAACGAACTTGTCGCCACCTACCAATGTGCCATCGTTGAGCCAGCCCATGAGTATCTCTTTTATCTCCATCGAATAGATGTTGGCTTGACCGTTGACAGCAACTGATGCTTCTCGCTCGCCGGCTATAACCTTAGCTTGGCCGTCCATGCGTACTGCACGGTTGAATTGTACCGATACCAAGCCACCGCCCGATGCACTGAATACGCTACCGGCTTCGGGTGTGCATTTGGCTATCTGGATACCCTCTCCACTATCCATCGATAGACGGAAGGTACATTCATTCATTGAAAAGTCGAGGTAGAAATAATAGGTAGTACCTTCTGTAATGTCAAAATGATATTGTTTGTCGCCGTAGTAGTTGTCGTAGTTGACAGGGATATGATTGCCTTCGGCTTCCATATTATCGAGTTTTGCGTAGTAGGGCTCGAGTACTGTCGAATTTGAACCGGTAGCAATAAGTGTACCGGTGGTAGGTGCTACAAATGTACCTATATATGAGTTGAAATCGGCAGGTATTTGGTATTCGGTATCCAATTGCATCTCTCCCAAGTCTACCATCTTGGCATTTGCACCGAGTGCCAAAAGAGCAAGAATCAGTGTAAAAAATTTCTTCATGTTAATTAGTGAATTATGAGTTAGATTAATAAGCCCTAATACACCGATGGTGTATCAGGGCTATGTTAAAAAATTTATTTCACAAGCACTTTTGTTACAGTAACATCGTTGCCGGTTATTACCTTGACGATTGCAATGCCGGCAGGAGCCTCGATAGTAGTTTGTCCATTGCCTTGTGCAGTGGCTATCAACATACCATTGGTTGTGTAAGCCTCTACGCGAGCATTGTCGGCAGTGGTAACGATAATCTTACCATCGGCGGTTGTTATGGTAGCGTCGGCGTTGTTGTTGATGTTGGTTACGTTGCTAAATTCGCTGCTGAGAGCTGCATTGATATATGCACCGGTGTTGGCATCAATCAACATCACCACGACCTTGCAGTGTGCAAAGTTCTCCAATGTGGCGGGAACTTTGGTGCGTATCTCGGCAGTATACTCCTCACCGGCAACAATCTCTTGAGGCAAGTAACCGCCTGTACCGTTGAATGTCATACCTTCGTATGAGCGACATACATCGAGCAACTTGTAGTCCATAACAAGGCTTTGTCCGTAGATGCCACCTTTACCCCATTCGCCAAGGCTTTCCAATGCGAGTGATGAGAAACCATTCTTCTGCATGCTCGAAACGTAGTCTTCCATAACAACGGTGAAGAGGTTGAGGTTGCAATTGTTGGCGCTCAGGGCGTACTTCACAGTGCAGGGGATAACGATTTCGTTTGTTTGAGGATCAACGCTCATCTCTGCAATGTTAATGTCGGCCTCGGTGGGTATCTCCAACTCCTCGGCTACGATGTCGAGCCACAACTTGTCGCTACCGGCAGGAAGTTGTGTGTTGCTGAAGTAGTAGTCACCGTCGTACGAAACTGCGGGGAAGCTCATGCTCTTGCGGTTGATAACACCCGAGGGAGCCGATGCAAGACCAAGGAAGTCGGTGTAGTCTGTAAGACCCATACCGAGGGGGTCTTGGAATGTACGGATACAGATGGGAATGAACAAGTCGCCATACATCTCATGTATTTTCTCGATACTGATGAATCCGAGGGGGCAGTTTTGGCATCCCATACCCGAAATTTCCTCAAGAACTACACGCTTAACAGGCTCAAATGCAAGGTTGGTAATTTTACCCTCGATATCGTAGTGATTATCATTGCAAACAACTGTGAGTGTAAACTCGTTGACGATACCAATCTCCAAGGGTAGAGCCTTGGTGAAGGCAAACTTGTATACGTCACCTTTCTTGAGTGATAGACCACTTTCACTGATAGTCTCAATTTCATTACCTTCGCTGTCGGTGAGTGAGAGGCTGATAGACTCGTATACATCGGTGTCAGAGTCGATAGACAATGCACCTGCGATAAGCATCTCTTCACGTGCTACAACCGATGTTTCATTAGTAAAGGCTACGCGGAAAGGCTTATTGTGCGATACCATTACGTCATCAATAAATACAGCACTTTGTGCTTCGTTATCGTTGACGAATGCAATGTAAATGTTCTTGCCGGCATAGTTGGCAAGGCTCAAATAGTTTTCTTTCCAGTCACCGGCGAGTAAATTATCGTCGTTACCGGGCGATTGCAATTCGTTGTACACCAAGTCGGCCTCTTGAGCAAAGCGAGCCACAAGTTCGTCACTGGGCATGTTGATAACCTCTTCGTTGGCCCAAATATACACTTTGAGGTAGTCTTGATAGCCTGTCAAGAAACTTTGCGACAAGAATGTGAGCGCACATTTATCATCGGGTATGTAGAGTTGAGGAATAATGAGCCAGTCGTTGCTCTTACCTGCGGGGTCGTACATCGAGTGTGACGATGCTGCTATATTGTTGTCGTTTTCATCCCATGCAATAGCCCAACCATAGTCGTGACGGTCGAAACCGATAGCTTGAGCAAGGCTGTTCGGGGTGTTGCGGTCGGCATCCCAAGGCAAGCAGTTGGCTACACCTACAGTATTGAAGTTCTCGATAAGCAATGAGTTGTCGTCGTAAACAATTTCACGTTCGTAACTACCATGATATCTGATAACGATTTTCTCATTGGCACCATTGCCGGCAACATCAGTTACCGAGCCGGGCATTACCTCTACACGGTAGTCGTTGTCCAGGAAGAGGTATTGAGTAGTGTTGGGGTATACAGCTACAACGTTGCCACTGTAAGCCATGAGCATGCTTGCAATGGGTTCAACCTCGTTCTCGTTATAAAGGTATGCGATAGCCGAGTCGGGCAAGTATACCGGTACGTCGAATGTAATAACAACGGGGTTGGTGTTGTTGTCTATCTTGGCGATGGCACTACCATCGGCAGGATAGATAGAGGTTGCTTTCACCGGTGCATTTTCGCGACCGTTGTAGGTTATGTCTATATCCTTGTTGGTCATGGCTTTGTCTTGAGCCAAAGCTATAGAGCCTGCAGGGATGTGCAAGGTGTATTTCTCGCCGGCGTTGAGTGAACCGTTACGGTATGTAATGGTTGCTTTCTTGCCACTTGCGCTGAGGCCGATTGAGTTGTATACAGTCTCACCTGCAGCGTTGCGTATCTCTACACAAGTCTTAGCACCAATGATTTGAATATCATGGTCGAAAGTTATAGTAATCTCTTTGAGACGCGAGATTGTAGCACCTTCTTTGGGGAATATGATGTATGAACCGAGCAAGTCTACACCATTACATGCATCGCTGAAGGTGGTGGGCAATGTTACTACATACGACGAATAGGGGTCTACCATTACAGCAGCACGCTTATTGTCATCGCTGAGGAACAAGGGTGTACCGGTGTTCTCAAAAGAGGTCTTTGCGTAGAAATCATAGCCATATTGTTGCTTCTGGATTTGGTTGAAAGGGAACCAATATGCACCGTTGCGTACGCTCCACTCGCGGATAGGAGTACCGCTGGGTGTAGCAGCCATGGCATGACCATTGTTGTCGATTACGCTGGCTACCATGTCACTGTCGAATGTTGCATCGTAGAGCGTGAAATCGCCGGTCTTTATGTTGTATACATAAGTTGTTTCGTATTGGTTGCCGAACTCGCTTCCTTCTAAGGCTTTATAGATGTAGGCACGACCGGTTATCCACTCGGCATTGTTGCTGAAGTTGGCACTGTTGATAAAAAGAATATTGTCTACTACAGGAGTAAAACGTTTGTTGTTCTCGGTAAAGCCTATGGGTGTATAGCTCTTTTTATCAACATCGTAGATATAATAAAGTTGCTCAGATATGTAGCTGTAAGAGATACAACCCAAGATGAGCTTGCCGTCGGGCGAGATTTGGTTAAACCAGTTTTGGTCTTGGTTTTGGCCGGTCATGTCATACTCGGGTATACCGATGCACTCAACCAACTCGCCTGTTGTCATATCCCACAAGGCGGGTAGTGAGTAGAAACCATCTTCGTCGATTGATTGACGACCTACGGCATATTTACCATCAGGTGTGATTGCGTTTACCTCGCCATACCATTCGCTGTCTTCACAAGGCAGATTGGTCCATTTGCCACTTGCTTTTGACCAGTAGGCGGGCTTGTGATTGAGTTCGCCAACAACAATGTTACCATCATTGGTAACGTCGGCAGTACCCATTGAAGCGTAACTTCCTGCAGAATAGTTTGCATCCAGGTCTGTTACTGTCTCTGTGTCAATCTCAATAAGACGAGCACCGGTTTGTATCAGTGCATCTTCGGCATTGAAGGCATTGGCACAAGCATATTGGCCGTTGTCCGACATACCGTTAATAATGGCCGAGTCGTCAAAAATAAATTTTTTGATAACAGGACCTTCCTGTGCCCATGCCGAGCAGATGCTCAACAATGCACACACGATAATGGAGAGTGTTTTCTTCATAAAAATGTGAATATAAAAATTAAATTTGTTTTAGAATCGGTATATACACAATAACATTAATTACGGTGCAAAATTACGAAATGTTTTGCTATTACAACTATCTTTTGCTGAGAAACTTTGGGCTTTTTGCAATGTGTAACAATTGTAGAATAATGTTTATAGAACTTGTTGTTTGTTGTATAAGTTAGTAATGCGATGTTGTGTTGTCAAATTGCTATTATATCGTCGGCGAATGTTGCTATGTGTTGGCGGATGATAGCTTGTTGCAGTGTAGTGCCTAATACGTGGTGACTTGAAACAGCAACGGATTGCACGTTCAATGCAATCCGTTGTAATATGTAGGTGTTGTATAATCTCAAAAAGCCTTGAAACCCATTACTTTGCGCACCTCGGCAAGGGTGCGGGCTGCACTTTCGCGGGCACGCTCGGCTCCTTGTGCTACTACGCGACGCAAGTACTCGTCGTTGCTGCGTATGTCAAGGATGCGTTCGCGTATGGGGGTTGTTGTCTTGAGGATATCCTCGGCGAGTTGTTTCTTAAGGTCGCCATAGCGGATGGAGCAATTGTTGTATTGCTCCTCGAAGTAGGATACTACATCGGGGGTTGAGACAATCTTGAGGAGGGTAAAGAGGTTTTCAAGAGGCTCGCTCTTGGGTGAGTTGGGAACTTGAGGACCTTCGTCGGTAACGGCACGCATCACCTTCTTGCGCAATACTTTCTCTTCGTCGCATAGGTATATACAATTGCCCTCGCTCTTGCCCATCTTACCACTGCCATCGAGGCCGGGAACTTTGATACTGGCTTGACCAAAGTTGTAGCTGGTGGGCTCGGGGAAGAGTTCTACGCCATATACCGAGTTGAAACGACGGGCAAAGCGGCGTGTCATCTCCAAGTGTTGCTCTTGGTCTTTGCCTACAGGTACTTTGGTGGCCTTGTGGATGAGGATGTCGGCTGCCATGAGTGTGGGATAGGTGAGCAATCCGGCGTTGACACGATTTTTGGATGTGTCGCTTATAATCTCCTTTTCGATGGCATCTTCACTCTCGTTGGCATGGGTGTCGAGGTGGAGTTGCTTGCGTGCTTTGTCCTTGAATGATGCTGTACGCATCAACTCGCCTATACCTACGTGCATGTTCATCAAGAGGTATAGTTGCGATATTTCGGGAACATCACTTTGTATGAAGATTGTTGACTTTTCGGGGTCGAGACCTGCGGCCAAATACTCTGCAAGAATGTTCTTGACATTTTCGTGGAGCATGGCGGGGTCGGGGTGGGTAGTGAGTGCGTGCAGGTCGGCTATGAAGAAGTAGCAGTTGCTCTCTTCTTGCATCTTTACAAAGTTGCACAATGCACCATAATAGTTGCCCAAGTGTAGGTTGCCTGTCGAGCGAATACCGCTCACTACAATATCTTTCATAAATTATATGCTGTTTTTTTTAATACGAGTGCGAAGATAGCAAAAAGTTGATATATAACCAAACAACCGCGGTCGTTGACCATAAAAAAAGCAGGTGAGCCGGGAAGTGAAATAACGTTGCTCAGGGAGCACCTTGTAGAAGTAACTTCGCCGATAGCCTGCTTATATTGTTACGACCGTGTCGTGTATCTCTTGTTCTGATGTTGCAAAATTACACTTTATATTTCAAACATTGGGTATATTGGGTCGTGAAATTTTCATAATTCATTACTGTGTCGGCCTCCTCGGGGCTTGCAACGAGTGTGCCTCGTGCCTGTGCATGCCACTGCAGGAGGGTATACATGTCGAGTGCCGGAGTGTCGGTGTATAGCCTGATGAGGTCGAGCATGAGCGCTGTGTCGAGGTAGGCAACGGGTAGCGAGTTGCTGTCGATATCGAGTACAATATATTCCATTGCTGTAATGTCGAGGATAACCATGTGAACGCCTTGTGCCTCGGACGAGAAACGAAAACTGTTGGCTGTCGTTTCGGGCATCCATGTGGTATTGGCCTCGGGGTGCTCGCGTTCCATGTAGCCGAATGCGGCATCGACACTGTTCATGGGGCGACGTTCGAAGTTGTTGGCTGTTACCACAACGTAGCGAAACTCTTTGCGAGCCTCTTCGAGTAGCACATCGATATACTCGGCGCAGTCGCCTTGGCGATGGCGTACGTCGCCCGAGTGGATTGCACACTCGTTTTTCAGGCCGGTAGCCCACGATATTGTTTCTATACTCTCATCGCCTACAAATGTGGCTGATAGGTCGAGATCTTCGCGACCGTCTTTGTCTATCCAATGGAGGTAAAAACGTACCACACGTGCTTGTGGGTTGTCCAAGGGTACTCGTGTGCCACGCACAAGGGTCTTGAGTGCAGGATTGAGTCCGCGCATCTGCATCGGTACAGGGATGCCCTTCAATCGCTCGTCGATATATACTTTTCCGAGGGGCGACAACTCGGCATAACGTCGTTTCAACTCCTTCTCGATAGGTGTTATAAGTCTGTTGCTCAATGCCTCGTCAAAGGCGTCGTTGCCTTCAAGGAATATCGGTGTGCGCTTGTGCTTGAGTAAGATGGGACGCACAACATCCTCTTCTCTACGACGAAGGAAGTGGTTGTATAATTCGTAGAGCACCTTGCTCGACGCATATGGTAGCGCTTGTGTGTAGGCGTGTAAAATGGTGTCGACTTCAACATCGCTCTCTGTTTCGCGCAATAGGTGGTCAATGCGACGCAACAACTCGCCGGGGCGTTGCGAAAGTATGGCCAATCGTTCGTCGAGGCTACGGGCTGCATCGACTTGTGCATACCAACTGCGGGCATAGTTGCGCACAGCGCACAATGCCTCTGCACTGCGAGGGTAGCGACGGGCATATTCGCCTACGTGCAGTATCTCGCCCAATCGTTTCCAACGCTCGGCGCGCAATGCCATCTCGGATGCATCACATGTCGATTGTTCCAAGTGTGATAGAAGCATGCGACGCTCACTGCGACTGAATTTCTTGAATCGAAACGCACGTGCCGCCTTGTTCTCAAACTTGCGGTCAACTCCATCGCAGTTGATGGTGTAGTGTGTGGGTGGAACGGGTGGCAATGAAATATCGCCACCTGACATATATACTGCCAATCGCAACACATCGGTGGCTGTAGCAAGACGAATGGGCATACCCTCGGCGGCAAGCATGCACATGGTCTCTTTGAAAGGTACTTGCTCGGGTAGCAGTTGCTCTACGTCGGGGTAGTTGCGGACAAACCATAGCAGCGTGTCGCGACTCTGCTGTGTGTGAGCCTGATTGCTTGCGCAAAGGGTGGTGAATAATGACTCAAACTCTTCTCGTGTGGCGCATCGCAACATAGTGTAGTGAGGGTGTTCAAATGCTTGAGACCGTTCGCCTTTCCATGCCTCGGGTGTAAAGGCTCCATTGCTCCAATAGTAAACGAGTTGATTGATAAACAATTCGGTGTGACTCAGCTCCATTACTTCTTGGGGAAACCCTTCGTAGAAGGGCTTGAAGTTGCCTGTATCGCCCAACATTGTGCGCAGATACTCGATTACTTCATGGTGAAATTGTACTGCCTCTTCACGGGGGGCATGTTCAATAGCGTGGTAGGCGTGGCTGTCGAGCATATAGCCGGCCTGCATCAGTTCATACTGGATAGTGGCTGCCAACCCGTTTGATTCGCCTTCCGAGGGTATCAATACCCATCCTTGCTGTAGAGCTATGATATGTTGAGTCGTTTTCATAAAGCAAATGTAGAAAATATTTTATGTAATATGATATAATGTGTGGTAAAAAGTGATAACTTCGCATTATGGAAGATAACGGAACTTATAAAATACTCTTTGTCTGTCTGGGCAATATATGTCGCTCGCCGGCTGCCGAAGGCATTATGCGACACATCGTGCGCAAGTACAATCTTGAACATTGTTTCCATCTCGATTCGGCCGGTACATACGGCGGTCATGCCGGAGAATTGCCCGACCGTCGCATGCGTAGTGCCGCCGCTGCACGTGGCTATCTGCTCGAACATCGCGCGCAACGTTTCAAGGAGTCGATGTTTGCTCAATTTGACCTTATTGTTGCCATGGACGACAGCAACTACTACGACTTGCAGTCGATGGCGCCGTCGCTCGACGATGAAAAGAAGATTGTGCGCATGGCCGACTATTGTCGTCACTATACAGCTACACATGTCCCCGACCCCTATTACGAAGGGGCTGAGGGCTTTCAATTGGTACTCAATCTGCTGGAGGATGCTTGCGAAGGCCTCTTGGCCGAGCTGGGATATGTGAAGTAAATAATCTTTCTATTCCTCTCAAAAAAACGCGCCGGCTCTCCTTCTGTTTTTGCAAATATTTACATATATTTGCGTATTATTGTGATTTAATAAAGTTGATACTATGAAAAGATTAGGGATTGTAGTTTTGTTATTGGCAGGTTTTGTTGTCTCTGCCAGTGCACAATTTGGCTTAATGGCCAATAAGTTGGAGGAGATGTTGAAGCCGGCTCTGTCGGGCAGTTTTAACTACAAAGGCTTCGTAGATGTGGCATATCTTGCCGGATTGGATTCTCCTGACCTCTTGGAAATAACAACAACTCAAGGTTTTAAATACTCTTCATGGTGCTTCATGGGAGCAGGTGCCGGTGTCAACTTGGCTTTTCCTCAGTCGCAAAATGCCTCTATGCGCAGTGATGTGAGTGTATTGCTTCCGCTCTATGCCGATTTTCGTTTCAATATCGGTAATCCTGCCAAGGTGGGCTTGTTTATCGACTTGAAGTTGGGCGCAGTATTTCTGTTGAGTGAAGGTTCTTATTACACCGACCTCGGATATATGGGAAATGATCCCAGTCTTTACTTTAAGCCCTCTATAGGTGTAAAGATACCCGTTAATAACGCTAAGCAAGCGCTGAACCTTTCGGCCAGTTATCAACTGATGACGCCCCGTTTCTCGAATGGTTGGCTCGTAAACTTCAATAACTTGGGTGCTACATTGGCATTTGAGTGGTAATTAGGTAATATCTTGTAACGAAATAAAAATGCCGGCGGTTTCACAATCGTCGGCATTCTTCGCTTAGTTAGATTTTAAACGCTTGAGAGAGAATCAAATCAGAAGTATGTCTTTATCAATCGTATCACTTGCAAGGCGACAAGTATTATCATGCCGGCCATTGCTGTGTATATAGATAACAAAGAGCGCGTGATATTGTTCTCTTCGAGCGTTATAATATCGTTGGGTAATAGGTACAATAATATACCGCACGCTACTACCGATAGGAATGTGGTGATGCACATGATAATCTTACAAGAGCTTGACCGGTGCTCGGGCAGCTTGTTTATCGTACGCTTGGTAAACCACACATTGGGGCGAGGCTCGTGGGTGTGAGTCTTGAGAAATTCTTTTACCAACTTTTCTTCGTCGTGGTGTAGGGCGTTGTTATTCATATCCGTTATTTTTAAGAAAATCGGCTAATTTATTGCGTGCACGTGATAGGTGCGATTTGATAGTTCCTGTCGGCAATTGCAGTATCGAGGCAACTTCTTCTACCTTGCGGTCGTCGATGTAATAGAGTGTAATGGCGGCACGCTCGGTGGGTGTGAGTTGTTGCAGTGCGCGGGTAATGTCTATGTGAGTATCGTTGTGGGTTGATGTAGCACATTCGGGTATGACATCGGTCGTGTCGGTAAACCTGTTGCGACGCAAATGGTCTTGAAAGACATTGTAGGCTATGCGGTAGAGGTATGTCGAGAAGTTTGCCAAGCCCTTGAATTGCTTGATGGAGTAGTAGAGCTTGATAAACGTCTCTTGTGCCAAGTCGTCACTAAGCATCTCATCGCCCATGGTTTGGTGTAGGAAAAAGCGCCGAATGGTGGGCTGATGCTGCTCGACGAGCGTGGCAAAAGCACGTCGATCGTCGAACAGCATGACCCGAGAAATTAACAATGTATCGTTTGTGTGGCGCATAAGGCTTTGTTATGAGGGCGATATGTCGATGTTATACCTCTGTTTCGCTATTTTGTGATGCCACCGGAGCTGTTGAATCTTCGTTGTGCTCTTTAGTATCCTCTTTGCGCTCTTCGTGGCGTTCGATAAAGGCTATCAGCAGGTATCCCGCACCAATGATGCCTGGTATAACGGCTATGGCTGTAATCGCATTTTCATCGATTGTATCGCCAAATATTGCGAGTCCTATACCTATGGCTATGAATATAATAGCTTGACGCAGGGTATTGGTCCATCGTTTTTTAGCTTTTTTCGGCTCGTCAAACAATCCTTCGGGTATGGCTTGTCCGTTGTCGATGGCCTTTTCGATGATATGGTAGCGGTCGCGTTGCTTGCGATATGATATCCATGTTGTTATCCAAACTATAAGTATGATGAATGCAAAAAATGTGAAGGGTATTGATAACTCTGCAATATCCTCTACAGTGTCGCTGCTAATGCTTTTTGCGTGTAATTGGTGTTGAAGAGAGTCGTTATACATATCATATTGAACCTCTATAGCGGCTTTTTCTACATCCATGCGCATGCTGTCCAAGATAAACTGCTCACTGCGGTCGGGTGCTGAGGGATGATTGGCTGCAAAAATGTTTGTTGCAAAAAGGAGTGCTATTATCGCACTGCACATCATTATGACTGTACGTTTCATTTTATTGGGGTTTTAATGGGTTTATATTTTTTTTAAAACGGCATCGATGCTTGTGGTTTCTATGCATTAGACGTGAGCAATACGACGGTTGGTTGCAATGAGTGACAAAAATAATATGATTTTTGCAAAAAACACCTTCTACCGCAATTGATAGAAGGTGTTGTGATAGGATGAAATAGATGATGTGTTATAATTCGTAATCGACACAGGCGCGTGATGCAACCTTGCCTTTGAGCAATGCGGCTGCTGCAACGTGTACGGGGTGTGTGGCGTAGGTTGCAACATCTTCGAGGGTGTCGAATGTCGAGTTAAGGGCTATGTCGTATTGCTCGGCAGGATTGATGTTGCGCGAAACCTCGATGTGGCGTATTACATCTATGTGCTCGGGCAATGCCATCACTGCATTGCAGAAGTCGTTGATGACTTGTGTGCGCTCGGGTTCCTCTACATTGAGCTTGAATAGTACTATATGCTTTACCATAATGCGTTATAATTATTAAGGATTAAACATTATACATGCGTTCGCGGGCGGCTTTTACGCGCTCGTCGGTGATATAATCGTCATACTCCATTATCTTGTCGATAATGCCGTTGGGGGTAAGTTCGATGACGCGGTTGGCAACGGTCTGAATAAACTCGTGGTCGTGCGATGCAAAGAGTACCACACCCTTATAGGCTGTGAGCATATTGTTGAAGGCCTGTATCGACTCGAGGTCGAGGTGGTTGGTGGGGGTGTCGAGGATAATGGTGTTGGCGTTGCGCATCATCATGCGTGCTATCATACAACGCATCTTCTCACCACCCGATAGTACCGAGGCTTTCTTGAGTACCTCCTCGCCCGAGAAGAGCATCTTGCCCAAGAATCCTTTGAGGTATATCTCGCTTGAGTCATCGCTGAATTGCGACAGCCAGTCGACGAGGTTCATATCGGTGTTGAAGTAGGCCGAGTTGTCGAGAGGGAGGTAGGCTGTTGTAATAGTCTGTCCCCAGTCGAATGAGCCGGCATCGGGCTTCATGTTGCCATTGATAATCTCAAACAATGCAGTCATGGCACGGGGGTCGCGCGAGAGGAATACAACCTTGTCGTCCTTCTCGATGGTAAAGTTAACATCGCGGAACAGGGTAGTGCCTTCGATACTCTTTTCAAGTCCCTTAACCTCAAGGATTTTGTTTCCCACCTCGCGTTGCGGGGTGAAGATAATACCCGGATAGCGACGTTGTGAGGGTTGAATCTCCTCGATGTTGAGCTTTTCGAGCATCTTTTTGCGACTTGTAGTCTGCTTACTCTTGGCCACATTGGCACTGAAGCGGCGAATGAACTCTTGCAACTCTTTGCGTTTCTCTTCGGCCTTCTTATTCTGTTGTTGTTGTTGGCGTAGAGCAAGTTGGCTCGACTCGTACCAGAAACTGTAGTTGCCGGCAAAGAGTTGTACGCGGCTGAAGTCTATATCGACAGTGTGTGTACACACCGAGTCGAGGAAGTGACGGTCGTGCGATACTACGAGGACGGTATTTTCGCAGTTCGATAGGTAATTTTCGAGCCACATCACAGTCTCGAGGTCGAGGTCGTTGGTGGGCTCGTCGAGCAGGAGGTTGTCGGGGTTGCCAAAGAGTGCCTTTGCAAGCAATACGCGCACCTTCTCTTTACCACTGAGGTCGCGCATATACATGTAGTGCTTATCCTCTTTAATGCCCAGTCCGCTCAGCAATTCGGCAGCGTCACTCTCAGCATTCCAACCTTCGAGTTCGGCAAATCGCTCTTCGAGTTCAGCAGCGCGTATACCGTCGGCATCGCTGAAGTCTTCTTTGGCATAGAGGGCATCTTTCTCTTGCATTATATCCCATAGCACGGTGTGTCCGCGCAATACTGTTTCTATAACAGTGCAGTCGTCAAACTCGAAGTGGTCTTGACTCAGCACCGAGAGACGCTCGCCCGGAGCCATGCTTACTGTACCGTGAGTGGGTTCGAGTTGACCGCTGAGGATGCGCATAAGGGTCGACTTACCGGCACCATTGGCACCAATAATACCATAGCAGTTACCCGCATTGAATGTGAGGTTGACATCCTGAAACAATACCCTCTTACCAAATTGTATACCTAAGTTGTTTACTGTAATCATTGTTTTTTGTTAATATCTGTCGAATTGTTATTTGCTGATAAAAATAATCCCCTCGACGCATTTTTGTATGCGCCGAGGGGGGATATTGTGATGCAATTATTATTTCTCCTTCATGAAGGGGAATTTGCTTTTCTTTGATTTCTTCTTGCTCTTGTCGTTGTCGTCACCATATCCGTAGCTACCGTAACCATATCCGTAGCCATAACCGTAGCGACGATATGAATAAGTGCGAGTGGTCATGTCAACAGCATTGATACAGAGGTAGAGTGATTTGAGACGACCGTTTGCCGAGTATGCGTTGATGTTCTTAACGTGGCTTCGTGATGTGTACTTAGAGCGTGTCACAAACAATGTTGTGTCGATAACACGGTCTATCAAGAATGAGTCTGATACCATACCCACAGGAGCCGAGTCGATAATGATAATGTCGTAGCGGTTGCGCATTTCGGCAATAAGGTTGTCGAGATTCTTGGTAAGAAGCAACTCGTTGGGGTTGGGAGGTACAGGACCACCGGGGATAATATCCAATCCCTTAGTGCTGGTGGGGTGGATGATATTGTCGACATTGGTCTCTTGTCCCGACAGATAGTTGGTTATACCCCTCTTGTTGTCAAATCCGAAGTGCAATGCGGCCATAGGACGACGTATGTCAAGACCTACCAACAATACTTTCTTGCCGGCATGTGCAAATGCTATGGCAAGGTTTGATGAAATGAAGGTCTTACCTTCGCCCGATACCGACGATGTCACCATGATAACTTTCTTGTCGGGCGATGTGAGCGTAAACTGCAAGTTGTTACGCAATAGACGGAACAACTCCGATGCCGTATTGTTGCTCTTCTCCTTGACAACAAAGAATTTGTCCTTGTCGCAACTTGGAATTTCCGACAGAACCGGTATTTGAGTGAGTTTCTCCAACTCTACTTTGTCGTGGAATGAGGGGAATATCAAGCCCTTGATGTAGATGATAGCTGCGGGGATAAGCATAGCCAATACAAATGCTATCAAGGCGATTTGTGCCTTCTTGGGTGCAACGGGTCTGAGGCCGGGAGTAGGCTCGTCGATGATGCGAGCATCACCTACAGCGAGTGTTTGTGTCAAGGCATTCTCTTCGCGTTTCTCCAACAAGAATACATACAAGTTCTCTTTGATGCGTTGTTGACGCATGATGTCGGTAAGTTCACGCTCATATTGCGGCACGTTGCGTATTTTGCGTTCATTCTCAGCGTCTTGGCGAGACAAATCTTGCTTGCTCAGCTCGATGCTCTTGCGTGTAGCAGCGATACCTTGCAATACGGTGCTCTTAAGCGCCATGATGTTTTGCGAGATTTCCTTGATAACAGGGTTGCTTTCGCTCGATGAGTTCAAGAGGCGTTCACGTTCGGCAACAGCCTTGTTATACTCGGTGATAAGGTTACTCATACCACCTTCGTCAATACCCAAGATGGGTATGGGTGCATATACATTCTCGGGGTTGGCCAAGAAGCTCTCTACATACTCGATAAGGTTCATTTGTACATCGAGACGGCTTCTTTCTTTGTCCGATTCGCTGGTTTGTTTGAGGTAGATTTCAGCCTCAGACGAGAGGTCGGTAAGACCACGTTGTGTGCGATATTGCTCAACGTTTTCTTCAACATCCGACAACTCCTTTTGTATAGACACAAGGCGATTGGTGATAAATGCTTCAGTATTGGTCGATGCAAGATTCTTCTCGGCAATACCCTCTTGGTTGTAGTAGTACACCATGCGATTGATGATGTCGATACCCATTTGAGGGAGGGGAGTAGTGTATGATGCCGAGATAAGCGGAGCCGTTTTCTCAAACTGTGCCAATGCAAGGTCTTTCGAGAGATTGATGGCTACTTCGTTGGGGTTGGTTATGTTTACCAATAATGTTTTGTCCAAAGGTTCGTACCCGGCAACTTGCTCTATAATAAATGTACCCACTGTGGGCAGATACAGTGTATAGGGAAGTTGTACATTAGTGAGGTCAATCTCTTTTTCCTCACCCTCAACATACGCACTTGTAGTCATGGTATATTTACCCTTGATGTCATATGTGTTTTTGTCACCGGGGCGAGTTATGCTGAGATTTATTCCCGTGAGCAACAAACTTAAGTCGGTTGTTGTGTCGGGTTTTACCACAATAGGTGTGTTGTTGTACAGCGGGGTGTTGCGCAAACCACCCTCATACTCATATCTAGTGTGCAACTCGAGGTCGTTGACAATCTTCTTGGTGATGGTGCGTGAGCGCATTACCTGTATTTCGGTAATGATGTTGTCGGCTCCCGACGTAATACCCAAGCTTTGAGTCAACACGTCACCCTCGGTCTTCGACCACTTGTCAATAATGAGAATTAGCGAGTCAACTTTGTATGAAGGTACTTGGCAGAGGATGTAAAATCCGGCTAATCCTATTACAATGAAAAGACTTAATACAAACCATTTCCACTTGGAAAGACACTCAAGGAGAAATAATGTGATGTCGAATCCTTGCTCTTCGCTTTGTTCGATTGGGTTGTTTTGATAATTGTTTTCCATTATTCGTTATCTTGAATAGTTCAAAATTGTCATGATAAGTGTTGCGGCCGATATAGCAACGCTGGTAGCACTGATGGCGATTGATGCTGTAGGAGGTACAGAGTATGCGTTGGCTGCCTTCGAGTGGTTGGGCTCAACGTATATAACATCGTTTTGTTGCAAATAGAAGTAGGGTGACATAATCAACTCTTTGTCATTGAGGTCGAGGCGGGCGGTTGTGCGAGAACCGTCGGAGTTGATGCGCACAAGCAATACATTGTCACGACGACCGGTAATGTTGAGGTCGCCTGCCAAAGCCAATGCTTCGAGGAGGTTGACACGCTCGTTGGGGATGGTGTAAGATCCGGGACGAACTACGTCACCGATAACCGAAATACGGAAGTTCTCGAAACGAACTGTTACCGAAGGTACTTCGTGAATGTATTTGGGATAGATTTGATAGCGAATGTGGTCCTCAAGCTCACTCTTTGTCATGCCTTGTACTTTAATACGACCCAATACCGGCATATCGATGAAACCACTGTTATCCACAAGGTAGTAGTTCAACTCTTCTTGACCGTATGTTGATGAAGAACGAACTGTCATCACGTCTACCACACGACGGTTGAAAGGTTGAACGGCTGTACGGTCGGTTGCCATAACAGTTATATCAAGAAGGTCTCCGGGACGGATGATTTGCTCAGGAACAACGGGTGCTTCGGTAAATACCTCGGCGGGTACTTCGTCGATTTGTTGCATGTAGGGCACTTGCTTGGTCAATTGGCAAGAGGTTGTGAACAATATGGCTGCAATGCCTACGAGAAATATGGATTTTTTCATAATTGAGTGTTTTAAAAAATGCTTAGACGGCACAAATTTACTTATTATATCCGTTTAAACAAAGTTTTTAAGGGTTTTTTCGAGTTCACTGCTGAAAAAATATTCATCTTTGGTATTTGTTTCGAGGTGTGTGTTGATAATATGTCGATTATTTGTAACTTTGTCCAATGAATCATTTATAGTATGATGTATGGATTCTATTAGGTATATTTATCGCATTGGATGTGGCCCTTCGAGTAGCCACACAATGGCACCGCGACGTGCAGCGCAAGAGTTTTTGAGTCTTACTCCCGATGCGTCGGCTTATCGGGTTACTTTGTATGGTAGCTTGGCGGCTACGGGTCGTGGTCACTTGACCGATGCGGCTATTACCGATGTGCTTTCTAAGGCGGCTCCTGTTGCTATCGAGTGGCGTCCGCAAGAGGTGTTGCCCGAGCATCCTAATGGCATGAAGTTTGAAGCCATTGGTGACGATAATGCTGTGATGCGTTCGTGGACAACCTTCAGTGTGGGTGGTGGTGCGTTGAGTGATGATGTAAATGATGGTGTCGCGTTGTATGATAAGAGTACCATTCAAGATATATTGGAGTGGTGTCAGACCGAGGGCTACAGCTTCTGGGAATATGTCGAGCGCTGTGAGGGTAGTGATATTTGGGAATACCTTGCCGAAGTGTGGCGCGTGATGCAGGAGGCTATCAAGCGTGGATTGGATGCCGAGGGTGTGTTGCCCGGCGGTTTGGGCGTGCGTCGCAAGGCCGGCGACTATTATATTCATGCACACAATTCGGTTAAGCAACTATATAATAGAGGACTGATGTACTCGTTTGCCTTGGCTGTGATTGAGGAGAATGCCTCCGGTGGAACAATCGTTACGGCTCCCACATGTGGCTCGTGCGGTGTGTTGCCGGCCGTATTATATTATATGAAGGAGCAATTTCATCTGCCCGACTCGCGCATCTTGCGTGCATTGGCTACAGCCGGTTTGTTTGGTAATGTAGTTAAGCACAATGCATCCATATCGGGCGCTCAGGTGGGTTGTCAAGGGGAGATTGGTGTAGCGTGTGCTATGGCCGCAGCTGCCTCATGTCAGCTATCTGGTGGTTCTATTTCTCAAATTGAGTATGCAGCCGAAATGGGTCTTGAACATCACTTGGGTCTTACTTGCGACCCTGTGTGCGGATTGGTGCAAATACCTTGTATCGAGCGCAATGCCTTTGCTGCTACCCGCGCCTATGATGCAGGTGCATTTGCGATGTTCTCCGACGGCCGTCACCGTGTTCCTTTCGATAATGTTGTCAAAGCCATGCGCGATACAGGACACGACTTGCCGAGCTTGTATAAAGAGACTTCGGAAGGCGGACTGGCCAAGACTTATAGCGATGCGCGTACTCGCAAGTAGACCTATGCCGAAGACCTTTTTAGCTTAATAAATAATAAAATTGTTATATATTTGCAGAGTTGTTACGGAAATTACTATCTTTGCACTGAAAAAGTGGCTCTTGGCAATTCGTGTGTGAGCGTAAAAAGGCTTTTGTGCTTATGAATTGAAAAAAAAGTAAGATTGATTAAACCTTATTGCTTGTATAGAGTCTTAAAGACAACGATTGTGTAAGAATATTAATGAAAAATAAACACACTATTATGAAAAAGTTTTTGTTAGCCGTAGTGGCATTGTTTTTGAGTGTATCAGCTTTCGCTGAACTTCCTTCAGTACAATTGAAAGATATCGATGGCAAGCGCGTCGATACAGCTAAATTGAACAATGATGGTAAGCCTTATATCATCAGTTTCTTTGCTACTTGGTGCAAACCTTGCTTGCGCGAGCTTGATGCAGTAAATGAAGTGTATGCCGACTGGCAAGATGAGACAGGTGTAAAACTTATTGCTGTGTCTATCGACAAGGCTCAAGACGAGTCAAAGGTTAAACCCCTCGTAAACAGCAAAGGTTATGAGTATCAAGTGTTGCTCGACCCCAACGGTGACTTTAAGCGCGCTATGGGTGTAAACATGGTTCCCACTGTGTTTATCATCGATGGTAAAAACAACATCGTTGAGACTCGCACTCAATACACCGACGGTTCAGAGGAGCACCTCATTGAAGCAGTAAGAGCTTTGCTTAAAAAATAATCTTTAAAACGACGAAGAAGATATATAGTCTATGAAAAAACACATAGCACTCGCATTAATGGCGTGCGCAAGTCTCGGTATGTATGCCGTTGACTTGGGCACGGCTACTGTTACCGGTAGTATACAGAGCGATATGCTCGTGCCTCAACAAGATGAGGCTATCGGTACAGAGTATACCGGTGATTTCAATACCAATACCTATCTTACATTGAATGTTCACAGCCAGTACATCTCGGCCGGCTTGCGTGGTGAGTTCTTGGAGTTCCCCCTCCCCGGTTTTGAGGACGATTTCAAGGGTTGGGGTATTCCTCATTTCTTTGTGACCGGTAATGTGGCAAACACCGAAATTACTGCCGGTACTTTCTATGAGCAATTCGGTAGTGGTTTTGTCCTCTATGGATATGAGGAGCGTTCGTTGGGTGTCGACAATGCCATCTTGGGTGGTCGTATTAAGACATCTATCATACCCGGTGTGCGTTTGAAAGCCCTTGGTGGTATTCAACGCCACTATTGGGAGTGGACCGACGCCGCTATTTGGGGAGCCGATGTTGAGATGGGCTTCGATGAGTGGTTTAAGCCTCTCGCCGAGAATAATATCCGATTGATGTTGGGTGCATCGTATGTGTCGCGTCATGAAGGTGATGAGGTGATCTATGCAACACCTCAATATCGTCTTAATCTTCCCGCCAATGTAGGTGCGTTTGATGCTCGCCTTAAATTTGGTGTCGGTGGTTTCGACCTCTTGGCCGAGTATGCCTACAAAGCCAATGACCCCACAGCCAGCAACGGTTATATCTACAAGCCCGGTCAAGTGGCTATGTTGTCAGCTTCTTACTCACAAAGAGGTTTGAGCTTCTTTGTTCAAGCTAAGCGTAGCGACAACTTTGCATTCCGTACCGAGCGTAGTGCCGACCCCGTTTCGTCATCATGTTACATCAACTATTTGCCCGCATTCTCATACCAACACACCTATGCGTTGGCTGCTCTCTATCCCTATGCAACACAATTGATGGGTGAGTGGGCGTTCCAAGGCGAGTTCCGCTATAAGTTCCCCCGCAAGACTGCACTCGGTGGTAAGTATGGTACCGACCTCGTGTTGCGTGGTTCGCTTATCTATGATATCGAGCGCAACTTTGTCGATGGTAATTTGTCGAATGCTCCCATGGGTAAATATGGTGTAATGGGCTCGAATGGTTACACATCGAACTTCTTCGGTATGGGTGACTTGTTCTATGCCGAGGCCGGTATCGAGATTAGCAAGAAGTTGACCAAAGACTTCAAGATGACTGCTATGTATATGTTCCAAAAGTACAATAAGTCGGTTATCGAAGGTGAGGGTGGTATGATCGACTCGCACATCATCGTCCTCGATGGTAAATACCAAATAAGCAAGAAGGTGACAGCTCGTATGGAGTTGCAATACCTCAATACCAAGCAAGACCAAGGCGACTGGTTGTATGGTCTTGTAGAGGTATCGGTATTGCCTTACTTGATGTTTACAGTTGCCGATATGTGGAATGTTGGTGATACCAATATTCACTACTATCAAGCTCTTGTAACAGGTACTTATGGTTCACATCGTTTGCAAGCCGGTTATGTGCGCACACGCGCCGGTTACAACTGTGCCGGTGGTGTATGTCGTTACATCCCCGCTACTCGCGGTGTTCAAATTTCTTACTCTTATAACTTCTAATAAAGTATGAAACGCACATTATTAAATATTATAGCATTTGTTTTTGCATTGGTAGCCTTCGTGTCGTGTGATGTTATCCCCGAGAACGATCGTTACATTGAGGTAGAGGATCAAGGTGGTGAGCGTGTACAACGTTTGCTTATCGAGGAATTTACCGGTCATAAATGTGTAAACTGTCCCGATGGTGCTGCCATCGTTCATGAGATACAAGAGTACTATCCCGGTCGTGTGGTAGTTGTAGGTATTCACGCAGGTATGTTGGCTACGCCCACCGGTGAGTTTGCCAAGCAAAACTTTATGACTGCCGACGGTACTAAATATTACAACGAGTTTGGTGTGCAAGGTAATCCCGCTGCATTGCTCAATCGCGAGCACTTTGCCGGCGAGGACTGGGCTGTACGCACCAAAGAGAAATGGATGACCTACGCTATCTCGGAGCTTGGTAAAGAGCCTGTATGCGAGGTGTTGCCTACTGTAACTTATAATGCCGAGACTCGCGAACTCTCGGTAGAAACTGAAGTAGAGGCTTATGAAAACATGCCTGCCGACCTCAACTTGCAAGTGCAAATTGTTGAGAACGTTATCGGTATGCAATTGAAGTCCGGTGATGTTATAGACGAGGAGTATGAGCACAACCATGTATTCCGTACTTCGGTCAATGGCACTTGGGGTGAGGCTATCGAGTCGCTTCCTGCCGGAGAGAAGAAGACTTATACTTGCACAACTACTTTCAATGAAAAATGGGTTCCCGAGAACTCTGCTGTTGTAGTGTTTGTGTATGAAAACTCAAGCAAGCGTGTGTTGCAATGCAACCAAGCTGCTGTTGTAGCACAATAATATTATAGGAAGAATATAAATTATTAAAGAAAGGATATAGTATGAAGAAAATTTTACTTTTAGCTGTTGCTGCAGTTGCTGCAATATGCGCACAAGCACAACCCTCTGTACAATTTGTATATAACGGTGAGGTGCTTGAAGATGGTGCTGTTGTTGAGGTTCTTGAATATGATCCCACTATGGGTGAGATGCCTTGGCATGTTGGTTTTAAGAACAATACCGGTAAGGATGTTGAAGTACAAATCTCATATGATAGCTACGAGAACAAATATGAAAACTTGGAAGGTATGGGCTTTGGTGACCAAATGACTATTTGTACTACACAATGTGTTGCAGGAGCAAGTGTAACAGCTCCTCCCTTCACAGTAAATGCTGCCGGTGAGCCTGATTGCGAGGTTCACATCGCTTTCGGTATCATGTCCGATGCTATGTGTGGTTACAAAGATGCATTTGTTAAGGCTGACTTCGTGATGGTTAACACTGCCAACGAGGACGACCTTACTTATGTAACTGTTGTATTCGACTACTCACGTGTTGCTGCACTTCACGGTGCTAACATGGCCAATAACATTAAAGTATTCCAACGTGGTGATAACCTCGTATGCAACTATGCATTTGACGCTGTTGCCGAGCGTAGCCTCGTTGTTACCAACATTGTAGGTGCTCGTGTAGCTACTGTTGCTCTCGATGGCAACAATGGTGAAGTTGCTCTCGATCGTCTTCCCAAAGGTGTTTATGTATATACCTTGGTTGAAGGTGGCCGCAACGTGAAATCACAAAAGATTGTAGTTCGCTAATAACGTACTTATATGAAGAAATTATTTTTGACATCGGTATTGTCTCTTTGTGCAGTGTGTGCAACCCTTGCGGTTGATGCGCCTTGGTCATGGGATTTTACCAACGGTGGTGAGGGCTTTACTTGCTACGACCAAGATGGTGAAGTACCTTCGGTGACAGCACAAAAGTATGGCTTCTCGGCCGACGGTGCTTCATGGATTTTCGGTACTATCGAAAAGGAATATGTGGCAATGAGCAACTCTTCGCACAAGAAAGCTACTGCTACTGCCGAAGATTGGCTTGTCACTCCCGCTATCACATTGGGCGAGGGTAATACATTGTCGTTCGATGCTTATACTGTGGCTTATAGCAATACACAACGTGTTGCTACCGTCGATGTGAAGCTCTCTACAACTGGTGTCGCTGTCGAAGACTTTACAACAGTATTGCTTGCCGATGAGCTTATTACCGAGGGTAATTTTGGTGTTGACTTGTCGGCTTATGCCGGTCAAACAGTGTACATTGCCATCATTAACAAGAGCCGTGGTAAAGATATGCTCGTTGTTGACAATCTCTTTGTAGGTGTATTGCCTATTGCTACTGTAAAGGCCCAATATACACGCTTGCAAGAGAATGCTGCTACAGGACAACGCATCGCTGTTGAGCTTACTGCCGGTTATGGCGACGCTGTAACATCTATCGATGCAACACTTACTTGTGGCGATTTCACTACACGTCATGCTGAGGAGAACTTGACTATCGAAGCCGGTGCTGCTTATGTATTCCAATTTGATGAGGTGCTTCCTGCACCTACAGCCGGTGAGGGTCAATTCTTTGAGGTGTCGGTACTCGTTAATGGTACTGAGACTGTAACAGCTCAAGGCGAAATCATCACACAAGCTTACCAACCTACCAAGCGCGTAGTGTGTGAGGAGCAAACAGGTACTTGGTGTGGCTGGTGTGTTCGTGGTCATGTGTTCATGGAACAGATGGACGAAATGTATCCCGATACTTACATCGGTATAGCATCGCACATCAACGACATAATGCAATATTATGACTATAGCAACTACTTCTCTACATCAACAGGTGGTGGTGCAGGCGCTCCCTTGGGTCGTGTACAACGCGATCAAGCTACAGCCCAATGCGACCCCTCAGACTTCCCCACTTTGTACAATGACTATATCAATACTCCCGCATTGGCCGATATAGCTATCTCTGCCGAGTGGATTGATGATACTAAGAGTGGTATTTTGCTTACTACCAATACAACTTTTGCACTCAATGCTCGCAACTTGGATACTCGTCTTGAGTATGTTATCGTAGAGGATGATGTAAACCAACCCGGTAACAACAACTATGACCAAACAAACTACTATTCCGGTGGTCAATATGGTCAGATGGCTGACTATGAGAATAAAGCTAACCCCGTTCCTGCTGCCGAGATGTTCTACGACGATGTTGTACGCTACGTTGTTACCGACCACCTCGGTGAAGGTATTATCGGTAGTGTGCCCACCAAGATTGAGAAGGGTGTAACTTATACTCACTGGGCTGAGGTTACTTCTATTCCCGCCAATATTTTCAACATCGATAAGTGCGAGTTTATTGTACTTCTTCTCGACTTCGAGACCGGTATGATATTGAATGCTGCCAAGTGCAATACTATCGCCGATCCTACATCGGTTGAAGCTGTTGAGCAAGATGCTGCATCTCGTGCATATGCAACCGACGGCGGTGTGCGTGTAGAGGTAAATGCCGATGCACAAGTTGAGGTGAATGTATATGCCGCTGATGGTCGCTTGGTTTATGCCGCTGCACCCCGCTATGTGTCGGGTAAGTCGGTTGTCGACTGTCGTGTAGCCGGTCGTGGTGTATACTTGGTAAATGTCGTTTGTGACGGCGTTGCCAAGACACACAAAGTAGTATTGTAAGAGCTTTGTAAATAGCATAATATACTACAGTATAGCATGATAGAGACGCACGTAATATAGGTGCGTCTCTGCATGCGTTAAAAGAGACACATAACTAAATAGAAATATGAAAACTCAAATCAGAAAAACTGTGCTATGCTTGGCTGCGTTGTTGGCTTGCTGCAACGTTGCTTTTGCGCAAATGCTTGAGCCTGTAAAATGGACTCAAGAGTTGAAAATGGTTTCGGAGAACGAAGCCGAGTTGGTGTTCAATGCCACTATCGAAGAGGGTTGGCACTTGTACACTACCGATGTACCCGCCGATGGTCCCATGCCTGCCGCTTTGCGTGTTGATGTAATGGAAGGCGTTGAGCTTGACGGTGAATTGCAAAGTGTTGGCGAAGTACACACTGAGTACGACGCTATGTTCGAAATGGACGTTAATTATTTCTCTAATGCCGGTTCTTTCGTACAACGTCTTAAAATTGCCGATCCCGAGAACTATCGTTTCGAGGGTCTTTTGGAAGGTCAATCATGTACCGAGGGTGCTTGTATGCCCGTTGAGTCGCCCTTCAGCTATTCGAAAGGTGCTGCTGCAGTTGTCAATGAAGAGAAACCCGTTGAGGATGCCGCTGTTGCCAATACTTTGTGGACTCCCGTTATCGACCAATTGAACGAAGCAAGCAATCAAGCTGCTGAGGATGCAGGTGCAAGCAAGTCATTGCTCGCTATCTTCATCGCCGGTTTCGTAGGTGGTTTGGTAGCCTTGTTTACACCCTGTGTATGGCCTATCATCCCCATGACAGTGAGCTTCTTCTTGAAACGTTCTAAAGACCGTTCACAAGGTATCCGTGATGCTATCACTTATGGTATCTTTATCATCGTTATCTACGTAACATTGGGTCTCCTTGTTACACTTATCTTCGGTGCAAGTGCCTTGAATGCTCTCTCAACCAATGCTGTATTTAACATCATCTTCTTCTTGATGTTGGTTGTCTTTGCAGCTTCGTTCTTTGGTGCATTCGAGATTACACTTCCCGCTTCTTGGAGCAACGCTATCGATAGCAAGGCTGAGAAGACTACCGGTTTGTTGAGTATCTTCTTCATGGCCTTTACTTTGGCTCTCGTATCGTTCTCTTGTACAGGTCCTATCATCGGTTTCTTGTTGGTAGAGATTTCAACTACTGGTTCAATCATTGCTCCTACTATGGGTATGTTTGGTTTTGCTGTTGCATTGGCATTGCCTTTCACACTCTTTGCACTCTTCCCCTCAATGCTTAAGTCTGCTCCCCGTTCAGGTGGTTGGATGAACAGCATCAAGGTTGTGCTTGGTTTCATCGAGCTTGCATTGTCATTGAAGTTCCTCTCGGTAGCCGACCTCGCTTATGGTTGGGGCTTGCTCAACCGTCCTACATTCCTCGCTTTGTGGATTGTAATCTTCGCTTCAATGGGCTTCTACTTGGTAGGTAAACTCAAATTCCCCCACGACGACGAGCTTCCTTATGTATCGGTTCCACGCTACTTCTTGGCTATGATTTCATTCGCATTTGCCATCTACATGGTTCCCGGTTTGTGGGGTGCTCCCTGTAAGGCTGTCAGCGCATTTGCTCCTCCCATGTATACACAAGACTTCAGCCTCTATGTTGACGAGGTTGAGGCTGAGTACCACGACTACGAGCAAGGTATGCAAGCTGCTATGCAAGCTGGTAAGCCCGTATTGGTTGACTTCACAGGTTACGGTTGTGTAAACTGCCGTGAGATGGAGGCTTCTGTATGGACTGACGATAAAGTACGCGACATCATGCGCGAAGACTTTATCCTCGTATCGCTCTATGTTGACGACAAGACTCCTCTTGCTGTTCCCATGGAAGTAGTAGAGAATGGTCAAAAACGTACATTGAAGACCGTAGGTGACAAGTGGAGCTTCTTGCAACGTTATAAATTCGGTGCAAATGCTCAACCTTTCTACGTTATTCTTGACAACGAGGGTAATCCTCTCTCAGGTTCTTATGCCTTCGACAAGAACGTAGAACACTTCTTGGAGTTCCTTAACACAGGTAAGGACAACTATTAATCTAATCGCACATTAGATATGAGAGTCGCTGCATGGTTGTAGCGTCTCTTTTTTTATCTTTGCAGTAGTAATATGAAAGAAGTAGATATGACCGAGAAGCATCCCCTACAGCCATTCTTGCCAAGCAATGCCCGTCTGCTTATGTTAGGTAGCTTTCCTCCTAAGCGTGAGCGTTGGTCAATGGAGTTTTTCTATCCCAATTGGATAAACGATATGTGGCGTATCATCGGGCTGTTGTTTTATGGTGATAAACACTATTTTGAGGTCGAGGGGGCTAAGTCTTTCGACCGTGAGCGTATAGTGACATTCTGTAGTGATAAGGGAATAGCGCTTTATGATACAGCTACCGAGGTGCGTAGGCTTAAAGATAATGCATCGGATAAGTTTTTGGAGGTGGTAACACCTACCGATGTGCCCGAGTTGTTGCGAAAATTACCACAGTGCAGTACTATTGTTACGACCGGCGAGAAGGCTACCGACACGTTGTGTGCTTTATTGCAAGTGGAGCGACCGGCAGTGGGCGCATGTGTCGATGGATTGTGTCTTGGTCGCACAATACGCCTCTTTCGCATGCCTTCATCGTCGAGGGCCTATCCGATGAGTATCGAAAAGAAGGCCGAGGCTTATCGGCACTTATTTGAGTATTTGCATATGTTGTAATAGATAAAGACGGGATGCTTCAGTTGTGAGGCATCCCGTCTTTTGTGTGATTATATATCTCTATTATATAACGTTGTATCCTTGCTTAGCCAACGATGCTTTGATTTCTTCGATGTGCTCGTGGTTGCGAGTTTCGAGGCGAATCTCGGCATATCCACCGTTGGTAGAGCTGTCTTTGAGCTTGATGCGTTGGATGTTAGAGCCGTGCTCGGCAATGATGGCAAGTATTTCACGGAGCTTGCCGGGCTTGTTGGGCAATTCAACACGCAATGAAACCGAACGACCTACGTATGTCAAGCCGGTCTTAACAACGCGCGAAAGGATGGGTACATCGACGTTACCACCCGATACGAGGCACACAGTCTTTTTGCCCTTGATGGGGAACTTGTCGAGCATAGCAGCTGCAACGGCAATAGCACCGGCACCCTCGGCAATAATCTTGTGTTGTTCGATAAGTGTGAGGATAGCAGTTGCAACCTCCTCGTCTGTGATAGAGGCTATTTCGTCAACATACTCACAGCAGTATTTAAAGGTGTTTACACCAGGCTCTTTTACGGCTATACCATCGGCAATAGTTGATACCGAGGGGAGACGGATGATTTTGTTCTCTTTAACCGAAACCTCCATGCTGGGAGCGCCTGCGGCTTGTACACCATATATTTTAACGTCGGGTTTGAGAGTCTTGAGTGCAAGTGCTACACCTGAGATAAGACCACCACCGCCGATGGGAACAATAACAGCCTCAACATCGGGAAGTTGTTCGAGAATTTCAAGACCGATAGTACCTTGACCGGCGATAACCAACTCATCGTCGAAGGGGTGTACAAATGTGTAACCGTGTTGGTCTCTCAACTCCAAAGCCTTGGCGTATGCATCGTCATATACACCATTTACGAGGCAAACCTCGGCACCGAGGCGCTTGGTAGCCTCAATCTTTGAGATAGGAGCACCTGCGGGAAGGCAAATGAGTGATTTGATACCGTTTTTGGTAGCACCGAGTGCAACACCTTGAGCGTGATTGCCGGCCGAGCATGCGATAACACCACGTTTCTTCTCCTCCTCGGTAAGTTGCGATATCTTGTAATATGCACCTCTTACCTTGAATGAGCCTGTTACTTGGAGATTTTCTGTCTTAAGATAAATTTCACTGTCGCAGTTGATGCGGGGTGCGCGTATCAAGTCGGTACGTCTGACAACACTACTCAGTACTTCGGCAGCGTGACGAATTCGGTCTATTGTAAGCATGTTTTAGGTTATATTATGATTAGTTTGTTTTATGGGTGCAAACTTACAAAAAATGCCTTATAAAAAGCATATTTATTGTTGAATTTTATTGGATAAAATTTCTTCTATCAAGTCAATGTCCATTACTACCTCGCCTTGCATCAGGTATTTGTTGCGATTGGCTATGATTTGTTCTTGCAAAAGATGAGCCTTCTCGGTGTTGTTCTCTATGTAAAGTGCAGTGGCACAGAGTAATCGCAACTTGTTGCTCATGGTTTTGTGATATTGTTGGGCGTATGAGGCTATCTCGTCGCTGTATAGTTCGGTGGCTCGGTCGATACGCCCGGTTATCAATGATGCAAACACAAGTTCGCACTTTGTTTCTTTGACAAACAGCCCGAGTACTTCGCTCTCGTGCTGTATAATGGTGTCTAATATCCGATACGAAGCCTCATACTCTCTTCTATCCATCAGTGTTACTGCCGACATAAGCAACCAATTGACTTGCAGTGCGTCTTTGAAGTCGATGTCGGTTGAGAATGTAAGGTATTCATCGGGTATGTCGCGAGGGCGTGTTCCTTGCTGTGTTATGGCATGTATCATGAGTTGGTTGATAAAAGCCTTTTTGCTATGGGTATCTTTATCGAGAAATTGTACATTCTTTCCGTCGTTGCTTACACCACCTAACTTCATGGGGATACCGTTAAGCGCTGCAAAAACCAATCCTATAAGAGCAAACAATAAAAATGCGATTGTAACCCATACATTATTACTTGTCAAGGCAATGATAATAGCCAATGCCGAGCAGAGTATGTTGATAAGGACGCCACCCAGATTATAGAGCTTGGTAGGAATACTCTCAATGGGTAGTTGTGGTGGAATCATCAGGCACTGACCGCCTGTTCCTTCAAGGGGAAATCTTTTGAGTTGGTATTTTCCATCACTGTGTATGAGGGTAAGGCTGCCTATGCGAAATAGTAAAAACTTATATCCCGATATTAATCCGGCTATGAGATGACCGGCCTCGTGAATTATCGTATGGATAGCTATTGCGACAAAAGCGCATAGAATAGAGAATAATCCGGCACCGCACGTCTCTACCCAATCAACGTGGGTAAGTTTCGACAGAAATTCGCTTACTGAAGTACCGGTAAAAAGCAATGCAATGATAAGTCCTATAGCTCCACCTCCGGCAAATGCAAGTATCAACTTAAGAACTTGTAGAATACCTTTTTTCATGTTATACGATGTGTTGTGAATGAATACAAAGGTAGAAATTAAATTTTTGAATTTGTTGTTTAGGTGGGAATTTATTAACTTTGGAGTCGTATTATTAACCGATAAACTTATACAAACAGAATATGGCAACAAGAGAATGGAAAACGATAAAGGAGTATAGTGATATCCTTTTTCAGCAATATGGCGGTATAGCCAAGATAACTATCAATCGTCCTGAGGTATATAATGCCTTTCGTCCGCAGACCAACTTCGATATGCTCGATGCAATGGCAATATGTCGTGAACGTAACGATATAGGTGTAGTGGTATTTACCGGTATCGGTGATAAGGCTTTCTGTTCGGGTGGTGATCAGAATGTGAAAGGTGTGGGTGGTTATATCGATGATAACGGAGTGCCTCGTCTCAATGTACTCGACTTGCACAAGGCTATACGCTCGTTGCCTAAGCCTGTTATTGCCATGGTGAATGGTTATGCCATTGGTGGCGGACACGTGTTGCACTTGGTGTGCGACTTGACAATAGCATCGGAGAATGCCCGTTTTGGTCAAACCGGCCCGAAGGTGGGTAGCTTTGACGGCGGTTTCGGTTCGTCATATTTGGCTCGCATCGTTGGTCAAAAGAAGGCTCGCGAAATATGGTTCTTGTGTCGTCAATATACAGCCAAGGAGGCCGAGGAGATGGGTATGGTTAATAAGGTAGTACCCTTCGACCGCCTTGAGGATGAAACAGTTGAGTGGTGTGAGACTATCTTGAAGCGTAGCCCTATGGCTGTGCGTATGATAAAACGTGCACTCAATGCCGAGCTTGATGGTCAACGTGGATTGATGGAGTTTGCCGGTGATGCTACGTTGATGTTCTATCTCATGGAAGAGGCGCAGGAAGGCAAGCGTGCATTCTTGGAGAAACGAGACCCCGATTTCCAACAATTCCCCAAATTCCCTTGATGTATGTTGCAGGCAAGGTATGCTCCTTATAGGCTGCTGTTTAAAGAGCCAAGTGGCACTTCGCGGGGTATAATGACTTACAAGGATTGCTACATGGTGCAGTTGTATGATGATACCTGCCCCGAGCATGTGGGGTGGGGTGAGTGTGCCTTGTTTCGTGGGCTTGGCTCGGACGATAGACCCGAGTATGAGCAAGTATTGGCTGAGGCTTGTCGTCTTGTTGGTATTTTACCCTTTGATGAAGTGCTGCAACGATTGGCTGAGTGGACCTCTATCCGTTTTGGCTTTGAAACAGCTTGGCAGGAGTTGAATGGATGGCACGACTATCCTTCTCGTTTCGATAAGGGTGAACATCCTATAACAATCAACGGCTTGGTGTGGATGGGCGATAAAGCTACCATGTTGCGTAGGGTTGAAGAGAAGCTCGATGCCGGATTTCGTTGTGTAAAACTGAAGATAGGAGCTATCGACTTTGATGCCGAACTTGACTTGTTACGCATGGTGCGTGGTCGCTTTTCTCGCAACGAAATTGAACTTCGTGTAGATGCCAATGGTGCTTTTTCGCCCGGTGAGGCCCCCCGCAAATTGGACGCGTTGGCTCATTATGACCTGCACTCTATCGAACAGCCTATTAAGGCCGGACAGTGGGAGGCAATGGCGCAGTTGTGTGCTTCTACACCTATACCCATAGCTCTTGATGAAGAGTTGGTGGCATGTCGCAAGGTGACACCCGAACTCGCAGCACAGTTGCTCGATACTATCAAGCCTCAATATATCATACTCAAACCCTCGCTTACCGGTGCGCTGTCGGGTAGTGATATGTGGATAAAGACTGCTGTCGATCGTGGTATAGGGTGGTGGATAACTTCGGCTTTAGAGTCGAATGTAGGCCTCTCTGCTATAGCACGTTATACGGCCTCTTTGTCCACCCAAATGCCTCAAGGATTGGGTACGGGTGCGCTCTATACCAATAATATACCCTCGCCTTTGCAACAAATAGGTGAGGTGCTTACGTTTAATCCACAAGGTGAGTGGCAATATCCCGACTTGGCATGGAGATAAAGATAAACAATGTGTTGTATACCTCACTCGCTGCCATGCGTGGTGAGGTGCAGGAGGATGTTGTGAACTTCCTGACCGAGTGGTACAATGACCAACCTGCCATAATAGGACACACGTCCGGCTCTACCGGTGTGCCTAAACCCATATCGTTGCTCAAGCGCGACATGCAGGCTTCGGCTCGACTTACCAATCAATTTTTAGGCCTTGACGAGAGGTCTACACTGCTTCTTTGTTTATCGCCTTCGTATATTGCCGGTAAGATGATGATAGTGCGAGCTATAGAAGCGGGAGCACATCTTATAGTGGTAAGCCCTTCTTCGACTCCACTTTGCGATATAAACACGCCCATCACCATGGCTGCTATGGTTCCTATGCAAGTGGCTGAGACACTGCGTTGTGCCGATGGGCAAAAGCAATTGGCAAATGTTACACAATTGCTTGTAGGCGGTGCGCCTGTTGATGAGGAACTTGAGCGTCAGCTCGTCGTGTTGCCGACTATTACCTATGTAACATACGGCATGACCGAGACCGTGTCGCATGTTGCCCTGCGTCGTGTGGGTGAGACGTCATATACAGCCATCGGGGATGTAACCTTTACTACCGACAGCCGTAGCTGCTTGGTGATAGATGCTCCGCAGTTGAGTGGCAGACGATTTGTCACCAATGATGTGGTGGAACTTATTGACGGTTTTCGTTTCAAGTGGCTTGGACGTTATGATAATGTGATAATGAGTGGTGGCTTAAAATTTTGCGCCGAGCAACTTGAGGAGAAGATAGCCCATCTGTTGCCGGAGCGTTTCTATATAACTGCCGCGCCCGATGAGCGACTCGGACAGCATGTTGTACTGATGATTGAGGGACAAGCATACACCGATGATAGACTCCGGCAACTTCGCGAAGATATGTCGCAATGCCTTACCCGATACGAAATGCCTCGGGATATAAGATTTCTTGAACGATTTCAAGAGACATCGTCGGGTAAGGTGAAACGATTGCGATAGTTGTGTGTTTTTCTTTATTATCTCAATTTGTTGTTTTCTACAATATCAAAGGCCAAGTCGGCTCCGTCGATGGTGGCGTCGGAAGCCATTGTGCCCATTAGAGCCAGTCGATAGTACTTGTATGGAGCCGAAAAAATGCGCATAGGCAGGTGTCCGTCTATACCTCCTTCGTATCTCGTCCGGTGTATAACCTTAAAAGTGCCGTCGGGCTCGTGTGCGGCCAATATACTCATCGTTAATATACAGTGTGAAGTCTGCATTCGCCACACGACTTGTCGTAGTCGTGCGTACATATCCGGAGCGAGTTGTATAGGCTTAGTTATGAAGCCAACATCGCGGAATGCCTGAATTTCGTCAAGTGCATTATAAACCAATCCGTTTTGGCTCTGTATGAGCAATTTGCCACCTCCGTGTACAATGCTGCGAATAGACTCTTCGCGACGATAGAGATGTCCCGATGGGATGTGTAGCACCCAGCAATACGAGAAGTTGCTATTATAGAATATCAACTCCTTCTTTATGTGATTGTATATGGTGGCAATGTTGTCGTTTATATAATTAATAATAGGTGTATCATCTAAGCATGCCGCACTTAAATCGGGGAGCAATTTAGGTAGTATGGCATTGAAATTGCTCGTAGGTATCTCGGCAAGAGGTAAAACAATCTTACTTGTCGACCCGCTTATCATTGATAGGTTGTTGCCCGAAAGATATATTACAGCATGATCAATGGGCAGTATAAAACCCGATTCCTCGGTAGGCTCGTTATTAAGAGGCGTACATCTCGAGTAACATATATTGCCCGAGCCTACTTGCATGCTCCATATCCCTTCGGTAGTAAAAATGTATAACGGAAACTCTCCAAATTGTCCTTGCGATAGTGCCATTGTAGCTGTCGTCATGCCATTTATAGTGCCATTGGATATGTAGAATGAGAGTTCGTCGGGGAAATAAAAAGGGTTGGTATTCTCCGATACAATCATTCGATTGCGCTGTTCTATCTCAAATGAAGAAGTAGATGTCGGAAAGTCGTCGATATTGGTGGGTGTGATGGCTGTTTTGTACCATTCGTCGACATTCATATATAACGCATTGTTACTTACATATGAAGCCCTGTTTTCGTTATCTACAGCCTTTAAGGGTATGCGTTTCTTATACTCATAGCCGTTGTATCGGATGCCTATTTCCATCGAGAAGGCATTGCTGTCGGGGTAAGATATAAGGGATGAGAGTTGTAGGTCGAAGTGTGGAACTGTGGTTAATGCCGTAGTCTCCTTGATGCCGCCATTGACTTGTGTAATTTGTGTGCGCATATATATCAAGGCATTGTCTTCGCTACTGTCGTTCGCGTTGCAGAATAGAGTAGGAGGGTATCCCGGATAATATCTCTGTGTAATATCGGCCAAGTGTAGACGGTTGTTGTAGACAAATGAATGCTTAGCCCCAATGGTCGACAGACTTGATGTGTCGACTTTCATTAAGGGACGATATATAATCTCGTCGGGTTTGATATTATGCTCGATAAGGGTAGGGGTGTTCGTTGTAATATTATTTATATCAATTGTTGTCAGATGGTAAAAGAGAGTCTCGTTGAGTATGTTTTGTTCGATATAAGAGTGCTTGTGAATAGGTATCTTGTATTTGTAAACAAACTCCAGTTTGTCGTTGGTTTTGTCATAGTACGAGTGCTCGTCGATAGGGCGATCTTCTATCAACGAAATCTCTTTCGATATAAATATGTCGATACCTGTTACAATGTCGCTCCATTCGTTCAAGTTGATGCTCTCGACAATATACTCAATACCCATAGCACCCCACAGAATATAGTCCGATTGTAGGGTGGTCTTGTCGGTCGCCTTGTGATAAAAGAGAGTCAGGTAGTGGTCGTCGAGTAGTTTCTTGTAATTGTGAAGATTGACCAAGATGGGTGGCGAGGGTAGGATGTGACTGCCGTCGAATAGGCGTAGGGCATAACGTATCAATACCGGGCCGAAAAAAGCCGGCGTCTGATGAGTGTCGTTTATGTTCTTATAAAAAGGGCCCATGATGTGATTGAGGAAGAATTCATAGTTCTCTTTCGTCGGCTTCTCAAGACAGCCGTCAAAAACGACTTCGGGAGTAATATAACCGGTATTTTCCATGTGTACCTCACGGAAACGGATGATAGGCATTGGAGGCTTGCTGTTCAACACCTTATAGCCCTCGGCGCGGTAGGCAATATATACGATATATTGGGCTGTTGTGATGATGAGCGTGTTGCCCACTGCGTTCATGTCTTGAGGTGTATCGACGAGTGTGGCAAGTTTGGTGTTGACACCGACCAGAGCACCTCTTACAATGTCGGCTTCGTGGTATATGGTAGTGCCATCGACCGAGATGAGATGTTGTTCGCCACTGCAAGAGTGAATATAGCAAATCTTGCGGTTAATATCGGCTACACTGCCGGCAAAGTTGTAAGATGCAACCGGGCGAAGTGTGGAGTTGTGCCGTTCGAAATTGACGACGTGCGAACACTCGCCGGGCTTTGATTCGCGAGCGGCTAAGTTGTTGGATGTTCCTATAAAAGTGATGCGATTGTGTTTCATTGGATAAGTCTTTTTTGGGTGCGAAAGTAAGATGTAGACTCGCTCTTTTGTTGCGATAGAATTATAATCGATTTAATCCTACGCAGAAGTTGTGAGTAGGGGTGTGTAAAAAAATATTATAATAAGATGCTGTAAAGTATGGTCGATTGCGATAAAATGCTTATCTTTGCACCACCGAAATGTGAGGGGTAGATGCAACACCCTGAAACACAAAGGTGTAAGGTGAATTTACGCGAATTGATAAATCCGTCGTGATGCTCTATAATAGGACGATAAGAGAAAAAATAATTTTTTTATCGGTCTAAAATTTGGACGGTAATGCAAAATGCTGTAAATTTGCACACTGTTTTGTGAAAGTTGGAAAAGTAAACTAAAAAAGAAAAAGATAGCGATGTCAAAGATTTGTCAAATTACTGGTAAGAAAGCTATGGTTGGCAATAACGTTTCGCACTCGAAACGTCGCACGAAACGCCGTTTCAATGTTAACCTCTTTAGCAAGAAATTCTATTGGGTAGAGCAAG
>JAGBHF010000078.1 GCA_017935645.1 Bacteroidaceae bacterium
ATGCGTTTTATCAAATCGTAGTAGCTGATAGCAGGGCGCCACGTGATGGCAAATTTATTGAAAGGGTAGGTTCTTATAATCCGAACACTAATCCTGCTACAATAAATTTGAATTTCGAGCGTGCTTTGTATTGGCTTAACATTGGTGCTCAACCCACCGACACTGTACGCAACATCCTCTCTCGCGAGGGCGTATTGTTGAAAAAACACCTCATGGGTGGTGTTAAGAAAGGTGCTTTCACAGAGGAAGTTGCTGAGCAACGTTTCCAAGCTTGGATTGAAAGCAAGAATAACGCCACTTCTGCTTTGAAGAACAAGAACCGCGAGGCTGCTAAAGCCGAGGCTGCTGCTCGTCTCGAAGCTGAGAAAGAGGTTAACAAAGCTATCGCTGAGCGCGTAGCTAACAAGAAAGCCGAGCTCGCTCGTGCTGCTGCTGAAGCCGCTGCTGCAGCTGCCGCTGAGGCTGCTCCCGCAGAAGAAGCTGCTGAAGCTCCTGCTGAAAGTGCTGAGTAATTTCGTACTATCAATAGTACCGAACAGCATAACAAGACCGTGTCGATTACCGATGCGGTCTTTTTTTATTACCCCGTATGAGTATCGTAAACGCAAAATAAAGGGGCGATCTCCTCAATTCGACACCTGTGTCGAGAGGATGCGATTTTGTCGCTTGGTAGTAAATAGGTGAAGATACAATTTTATATTGTGAAAAATATTCGGCTCTTTATAATAGACTGCCGTTTTTTTTATAACTTTGCAAGGTTGTAGTATTGTCTGCAATGGCTTATTTAGAAACGAATTAATAATCTTAAAACATAATACAATGTACAGGACAAGAACTTGTGGCGAATTGCGCCTGAGCGACGTTGGTAGCAACGTTACCCTGTGTGGTTGGGTACAACGCACCCGCAAAATGGGTGGTATGACCTTTGTCGACCTCCGCGACCGTTATGGTATTACCCAATTGGTTTTCAATCAAGAAGTTAATGCCGAGTTGTGCGAACAAGCAAATAAACTTGGTCGTGAGTATGTAATACAAATCGTGGGCGAAGTTGCCGAGCGTAGCAGCAAAAATGCTCGCATGGATACCGGTGATATTGAAATCATTGTCAACACCCTCAATATCCTCAACGCATCTGTTACACCTCCCTTTACAATCGAAGATGACACCGACGGTGGCGATGACCTCCGCATGCAATATCGTTACCTCGACCTTCGTCGTAACGCTGTGCGTCGCAATCTTGAGTTGCGTCACAAAATGGCTTTCGAGGTTCGTCGTTATCTCGATGCTCAAAACTTCTTGGAGGTGGAGACTCCTGTACTCATTAAGTCTACTCCCGAGGGCGCTCGTGACTTTGTTGTACCTTCGCGCATGAATCCCGGCGAGTTCTATGCTCTCCCTCAATCACCCCAAACTCTCAAGCAATTGTTGATGGTTTCGGGTTTCGACCGTTACTTCCAAATCGTGAAGTGCTTCCGCGATGAAGACCTTCGTGCCGACCGTCAACCCGAGTTTACCCAAATCGACTGCGAAATGTCATTTGTTGAGCAAGAGGATGTACTCAACATCTTTGAGGGTATGGCCAAGCACCTCTTCAAGTATATCAAAGATATAGACTTCACCGAGCCCTTCCCCCGCATGCCTTGGGCCGATGCAATGAAATATTACGGTAGCGACAAGCCCGATACTCGTTTCGAAATGAAATTTGTTGAGTTGAAAGACCTCACCGAAGGCCGCAACTTTGTCGTTTTCGATAGTGTTCCTTATGTAGGTGGTATATGCTGTAAAGGTTGTGCAGGCTACACCCGTAAGCAAATCGACGAACTTACCGACTTTGTAAAACGTCCTCAAATTGGCGCTAAAGGTCTTGTTTGGGTACGTTACGACGAGGCTGGTAACTTCAAGTCGTCGGTCGATAAGTTTTACTCTGCCGATGACTTGCGCGCTTGGGCCGAACGTTTCGGCGCACAACCCGGCGACCTCATGCTTATCCTTGCCGGCGATACAATGAAGACCCGCAAGGCATTGTGCGAATTGCGTCTCGAAATGGGTAGCCGTCTCGGCTTGCGCGATAAGAATGTATATTCACCTCTTTGGGTAGTTGACTTCCCCTTGTTTGAGTGGGACGACGAGACACAACGTTTCTACGCGATGCACCACCCCTTCACATCGCCCAAGCCCGAGGATATTCACCTTCTCGAGAGCGATCCCGGTGCTGTTCGTGCCAATGCCTACGATATGGTGGTCAATGGCGTTGAATTGGGTGGTGGTTCTATCCGTATACACGACAGCAAGTTGCAAGATACAATGTTCAAGTTGTTGGGCTTCACACCCGAGCAAGCTCAGGCTCAGTTTGGCTTCTTGATGAATGCCTTCAAGTATGGTGCGCCTCCTCACGGTGGCTTGGCATTCGGTCTCGACCGATTTGTATCTATTTTTGCCGGTCTCGATTCTATCCGCGACTGTATTGCATTCCCCAAGAACAATTCGGGTCGCGATGTAATGATGGATGCTCCCTCGACCATTGCACAAGAGCAACTCGACGAGTTGTGCATCGACATTCATTTGCCCGAAGAGAAATAATAAATCCTCTATAATGCCTACAATTCGCCAAATAACAGCAATTATCGAGGAACTTGCTCCGTTACAGTTGCAAGAGAGTTACGACAATGCCGGACTGCAGGTTGGTGACGATTCACTACCTGCTACCGGTGCGTTGTTGTGTGTCGATGTTACTGAGGCTGTCGTGGATGAAGCTATTGAGTTGGGTGTAAACCTTATCATTGCTCACCACCCCTTACTTTTCCGTCCGCTCAAGCGCATTGTGGGTAGTAACTATATCGAGCGCGTGGTAATGAAAGCTCTACGCCACGATATTGCGATCTATGCGGCTCACACCAACCTCGATGCTGTTGCCGTAAACCATGTGTGGGCAAAGAAACTTGGACTCTCGCAGGTCGAAGTCTTACAACCCGTACGCGATATGCTCTACAAGCTCGTTACCTATGTACCTGTGGCGCATGCCGATGCTCTTAAAGAAGCTCTTTTTGCAGTCGGTGCAGGAACTATAGGGGCATACGATTGTTGTAGCTTTACAAGCAACGGAGTAGGCACATTCCGCGCCGGAGAGGGCACATCTCCCTATTGTGGCTCACAGGGTACATTGCATCATGAGCCCGAGAGTAGGGTAGAGGTGGTTTTGCCGGCATATCTCAAGGGTCGAGTAGTGCGAGCATTATTATCGGCGCACCCCTACGAAGAGCCTGCATACGATCTTATTTCCATAGCCAACGACTACACACAAGCCGGTATTGGTGTTGTGGGAAATCTCCCCGAACCTGTCAGTGTGTACAATTTGTTGCAACAAGTCAAGGCACAGACTGCCTGTGCGCAAGTGCGTCACACAGCAACCTCTGACACAATGGTGCAACGCATAGCACTGTGTGGCGGTGCCGGTAGCTCGCTCATAGGTAATGCATTGGCTGCCAAGGCCGATTTGTTTATTACCGGAGAGATTGGTTATCACCAATTCTTTGGTTATGAAAATCGCATGATTCTGGCCGAAATAGGGCATTATGAGAGCGAACAACACACAAAAGATATTTTTTGTGAGGTAATTACAAAAAAAATTCCTAACTTTGCGACCTACTACACAAAGGTAGAAACAAATCCGATAAAATATCTGTAAGCGATGTCAGAAAAGACTAAAGAAAAAGAGTACACCGTAGAAGAAAAACTCAAATCTCTCTACGAATTGCAAACATTACATTCGGAAATCGACCGCATCAAAACACTTCGTGGCGAATTGCCCCTTGAGGTTAAAGACCTTGAAGACGAAGTTGCCGGTTTGGAAACCCGTATCGAGAAGTTCCAAGAGACTATCTCTGCTTGCCGCAAAGATATCAGCTCTTACAACGAAGAAATACAAGTGTCGCGCAACAAAATCGAGCGCTACAAATCGCAACTCGATGATATTCGCAACAATCATGAGTTTGACAAACTCAACAAAGAGATTGAGTTCCAAGACCTCTCTATCCAAGCTCTTGAAAAGAAAATTCGCGAGGCTAACAATGTAATCAACCGTCGCAACGACGAGTTGGAGCAATGTCGCGAAAACCTCGACGACCGTCAAAAAATGTTGGCTGAAAAGAAAGCCGAACTTAACGATATTGTTGCCGAGACAAAACAAGAAGAAGAGAAACTTCGTGAGACTGTAAAAAATCTTGAGAGCCAAATCGACTCTCGTCTTTTGCAAGCATTCAAGCGTATTCGTAAAAATGCTCGCAACGGTTTGGCTGTTGTATATATTCAACGCGATGCCTGTGGTGGTTGCTTCAACCGCATCCCGCCCCAACGCCAGCTCGACATCAAGATGCGCAAGAAAATTATCGTTTGTGAGTATTGCGGTCGCATCATGGTCGATCCTCAACTTGCTGGTGTAGAGGATTAATTACCTCTTTCATTATATCGTATATGGCTATTTCATTCCTCGAGGAATGAAATAGCCTTTTTGTTTCTTCAATAAAAACGAAAAACAAAACGAAAAACAACCTCTTTTTTCAACTTAAAGCAAAAAAACATCCCTTTATCGCACCGTCGTAGCAATATATTTCCTATTTTTGCAAGAATAATAATCAATTATATTGATAAAATGTCGTATTTGGGATAATATTAGGCTTACTCCCCTATGCGTTGTGAAACAATTGACGAGATTATGGAAAACACCTTTGACACGGATTTGCCGGTATGGTATGCATTAAGTGCTCCTTATCGCAATGAAATGAAGGCCAAACGCTTTCTTGACGAGAAAGGTGTTGAAAATTTTCTGCCCTTGTGTGGCAAGATTTTTACCGACAAGTACGGTCGCAAGGTTCGCAAGACGGCTCCTATAGTCAGCAATCTGCTCTTTGCCTATACTACACGCGACAACATGCAAGAAATTAAGATGCGTGCACCTTTCTTGCAATATCGTACCAATAAGGTCAATGGTCGCAATGTTCCTATTATTGTTCCTGATAAGCAAATGAGGCACTTTATTACCGTGTGTCAAACCAATAGCGACAAACTTATCTATTTGCATCCCGACGAAATCAATCTCGCCAAAGGTACACCGGTAAGGGTCATTGGTGGAGTCTTTGATGGTGTCGAAGGTGTTTTTCTAAAAGTCAAGGGCGCACGTACCAAAAGGGTAGTTGTGCAGATTGATGGTATTGCTATTGCCACTGCCGAGATTGAGCCCGAATATATTGAAGTAATAAACGATTAATACATATAAATTATGAAAATTGCAGTTGCCGGAACCGGTTATGTGGGTCTTTCAATAGCCACATTACTTGCACAGCACAACGAGGTTGTAGCTGTCGACATTATTCCCGAGAAAGTCGAACTTATTAACAATCGCAAGTCTCCTATTCAAGACGATTATATCGAGCAATATTTGGCAGAGAAGCCTCTCAACTTGCGCGCCACTCTCGATGCCAACGAGGCTTATCGTGATGCCGACTTTGTGGTTATTGCTGCTCCTACCAACTACGACAGCCAAAAGAACTTCTTCGATACATCTGCCGTAGAAAAGGTCATCGATACCGTTCTTGCTGTCAACCCCGATGCTATAATGGTTATCAAGAGTACCATACCCGTTGGTTATTGTCGTTCGCTTTATGTTAAGTATGCGTTGCGCTTTATGGCTGAGGAGCGTCTCAAGAACAAAAAGTTCAACCTTCTCTTCTCGCCCGAGTTCTTGCGTGAAAGTAAGGCTTTGTACGACAACCTCTATCCCAGTCGTATCATCGTAGGTGTGCCCAAGCATATTGCCAATTTTGATGAAGAAAACCTTGCTATATCGGCCATTGCCGACCTCGAAAAACTCAATAAAGCTGCCCAAACGTTTGCATCTCTTTTGCAACAAGGTGCTATCAAGGAGAATGTCGATGTTCTCTTCATGGGACTCAAAGAGGCAGAGGCTGTTAAGCTCTTTGCCAATACATATCTGGCCTTGCGTGTAAGCTATTTCAATGAGTTGGATACTTATGCCGAGGTGAAAGGTCTTGATACTCAGGCTATCATCACCGGTATCGGTCTCGACCCCCGCATTGGCAGTCACTACAACAATCCCTCTTTCGGTTATGGCGGTTACTGCTTACCCAAGGATACCAAGCAACTATTGGCCAACTACAACGATGTGCCTCAAAATATGATGACTGCCATTGTCGAGAGCAATCGCACTCGCAAGGACTTCATTGCCGACCAAGTATTGGCTAAAGCCGGATACTATACTGCTTCAAGTGCTTGGAACTTGTCGCAAGAGCAAGATGTTGTTGTCGGAGTATATCGTCTTACAATGAAATCAAACTCTGATAACTTCCGTCAAAGTGCGATTCAAGGTGTCATGAAACGCATCAAAGCCAAGGGTGCAAAAGTTATTATTTACGAACCCACTTTGCAAGACGGTGTCTTGTTCTTTGGTAGTGAGGTGGTCAACGACTTCGACGAGTTCAAGCGTCGCTCTCAAGCCATCATAGCCAACCGTTATGATGAGTCGCTTGATGATGTTATCGACAAAGTTTACACTCGCGACATTTTCAAGCGCGACTAAGTTTAGCACATTCATTACCTCTGCGAATAACTACTTATTAAAGCTACACCATATACAGATATAGTAATATGAAAGTTCTCGTAACCGGAGCTGCCGGATTTATAGGCTCAAATCTCGTCGAACGACTTCTTACAACCGAACCCGGTGTTGAAATTGTCAATCTTGATAGTGTCAACGACTACTACGATGTATCTATCAAGGAGTATCGTTTGCGTCGTCTCGAACAATTGGCTGCGCAGCATCCCGAGTGTAAGTATACATTTGTCCAAGGCAATTTGGCCGACAAAGCTCTCATAGATCGTCTCTTTACCGACAATGATTTTGAGATAGTTGTTAATCTTGCTGCGCAAGCCGGTGTACGATACTCTATTACCAACCCCGACGCATATATCGAGAGTAATTTGATTGGTTTCTATAACATCCTTGAGGCTTGTCGACACAGCTACGACAACAATCGTCGCGGTGTGCAACATCTCGTTTATGCATCGTCAAGCTCGGTGTATGGTAGCAATAAAAAAGTCCCTTACAGCACCGACGATAAGGTCGACAATCCTGTAAGCCTCTATGCTGCTACCAAGAAGAGCAATGAACTATTGGCTCATGCCTATAGTAAACTCTACAACATCCCCTCTACAGGTCTGCGATTCTTTACCGTATATGGGCCTGCCGGTCGTCCCGACATGGCATACTTCGGTTTTACCAATAAATTGCGCAAAGGCGAGACAATCGAGATTTTCAACTTTGGTAACTGCAAGCGCGACTTTACATTCATCGACGATATTGTCGAGGGTGTACAACGTGTCATGCACCATGCCCCTCAACGTCGAGTAGGTGAGGATGGATTGCCCGAGCCTCCCTATGCTGTATATAATATTGGTAATAGCGACCCCGAAAATCTCTTGGACTTTGTTACAATCCTGCAAGAGGAACTCATTGCTGCAGGTGTATTACCTGCCGATTACGACTTCGAGGCTCATAAGCGACTTGTCCCTATGCAACCCGGCGATGTCCCTACTACATATGCCGATACTACTGCGCTTGAGCGCGATCTTGGGTTTAAGCCGCATACGCCTCTTCGCGATGGACTTCGTGCCTTCGCTCAATGGTACAAGGAGTTTTATGGTTAATCCATAAAACTCCTATTTTATAATTAAACTTAATATACCCCTCTGCCGAGCATCTAAATTTAATTTTTAGCAAAATAATTGCTACCTTTACGCATTGTTTTAGCTAAAAACTATTCACTACAATATGACACCTCTGTATAACGAAGAAATTGTTATCGAAAAACTGCACAACCCCGACACCATGCGACAAGCCTTTGGACAGGTTGTCGAGCACTATGGCGAGAGGCTATATTGGCAGATTCGTAAGATGGTAGTTTCGCATGAGGATGCCGACGACCTTTTGCAGAACACTTTTCTCAAAGCCTGGAACAATATCGAGATGTTTCGTGCCGAAGCGCGTCTTTCCACGTGGCTTTATCGCATAGCTGTTAACGAGACCATTACATTCCTTAACCGCGAGCGTCAGCGCAATAATATATCTATCGATAACGACGACAGTTTCCTGCTCAACAACATCGAGGCCGATGAATGGTTTGATGGCGATGAGATACAGTTGCGACTGCAACAAGCCATCGCGCGCCTGCCCGAGAAGCAACGCCTCGTTTTCAATATGCGATACTTCGACGAGATGAAGTACGAGGATATTTCCGAAATTCTCGGCACATCGGTTGGGGCGCTCAAGGCTTCATATCACCATGCAACCAAAAAAATTGAAGAATTTTTGTTGGCCACTGATTAAACCTTTGCTTATTTCTTAAGTCATAACATTGCAAACACCTATTACATGATGAAAAAGAAAGAAGACATACTCGAACAAGTTGGCCGTAAGACAGGTTATAAAGTCCCCGAAGGATATTTCGAGAACTTTACTGCCCGCATGACCGAACAGTTGCCCGAGCGCGAATTGCCCAAGCCCGAGATTATTACCCCTTGGCAAAAGTTCCGCCCATACATCTACATGGCTGCCATGTTTGCCGGCATCTGGCTCATGTTGCAAGTCTTTGTTGCTCCATCTGTCGAGGCCGAAAAAGCCATGATTGCTGCCAATGAGCATGAAGAAGACCTCGAAGAGTATATGCTATACTCGATGGACGAATACACTGTTTTCGAAACTTTCTACGCCGAAACCGAATAAACCACTTAATACACTCTCATTCTTATGAAAAGATTCATTTCGATACTCATCCTCGCACTCTCTTTCACTACTGCTATTAATGCCTTGGCTCAAGACGCCAAAGCCGATCGCGATAAAGCTCGTAAAGAAAGATGGGAAAAATTCCGTCAAGATAAGCACGACTTCTATATCAAGACAATGGAACTTACCCCCGAACAAGCACAACAATTCATCCCGCTCTTTGACGAGATGGAAAAGAAAAAGTTCGAAGCCAATCGTGAAGTGCGCCGTGAAGCTCGTGTTGTAGAAAAAGCCGAAAACATTACCGACGAACAGTACAAGGCTGCTGCCGACCGTGCTGCCGCTCTCCCCGAGAAAGAAGTTATGATTGAAAAAGAATATTACGAGCAATTTTGCAAGATTCTTACACCTCGTCAACAATTCCTCTATCACCGTTGTGATCCCGAGTTCCAGAAGAAGATGGTGAACAAGAATCACAATAAAGCCGGTAAGCACCACAAGGGCGATAAGTAATATTTATTTACATTATATAATAAGAAACGGGTACTTCTCACGATTGGTGAAAGTACCCGTTTCTTGTATCTCGTTATACCCTGTTGGTCACTCCTCGGGCCTCACAAAGAAGGTAAAGTTTACACTGCCATATACACGATGTTCTGCAAACCACGGATGTGACGTAAAGTCATTATTACGCGAATGTTCAAGCACAAAGAGTCCGCCCGGTCGCAATAGGCAATTCTCATCCAACACTCGCGAGGGGATGCTTTCGAGCTGTGGCAGGTCGTAGGGTGGGTCGGCAAAGATAAAGTCAAATTGCTCTCCACAGGCTGCCACAAACTTAAATACGTCACCACGTATGGCTTGCAAGTTGTCATCGCTCAGCTGCTGTTGTACCTTGGTGATAAAGTTGTACTGTGTAGGATGTTTCTCCACACACACCACGCGCTTACACTCGCGCGACAGCAATTCAAAGCTGATGGCTCCCGTTCCTGCAAAGAGGTCGAGGGCTACGCTATCCTCAAAGTCAATGAGGTTTTCAAGCACATTAAACAGATTTTCTCTTGCAAAGTCGGTCGTTGGGCGTGCCTTGATATTGTTGGGCACGTCAAACCGTCTGCGACCATATTTTCCTCTTATAATTCGCATAATGACAAAGCTGTTAAATCAAACGGAATTTGCATAGCATCGCTTCCCAACACATGACTATGCGATGGAAATATTACAGGCACTACCGTGAGTATATAATTACGCAACAAGTTCGACAACTCTCTGCGTGTATCAATATCTCCTACAAGTTGCACCTCGTCACGGCGTTGGTCAAGACCCAATTGCTTCCACACATTCAGTATGTGGTAGGCGGCATCATTACTATGGCTATAGTTGTAGGTGTTGGCCAGCAACAAGCCCTCGCGACCATAGCACACTACATCCATGCGGCCACTCAGTAGGTGTACATACATTTTACGATGATTACCCAGTCGGCTTTTGCGATAGAAGTACTCGCACAGTGCAGTCAGCGGATGCAGCAGGGTAGGGGCCTCGAATGTTCGGTTTATAAACGACACCAAGCGACCATCTGCACCCGATAGCATCACAGCTCCCGTATGTGGCATGCGACTCTCTATCACATAGTCGTTATTTTCCCTATATAGCTTCTCGTAGTAACTGCTATTGTCACTCTGAGTGGCCACCTCATTGGGCACTATCACAAAGCGTGTCGAGGGCAATACCACATACACTCGCTTGTAGGGTTGTAGCAATACTTCGTGGGCATACACCGCTTGCTCTACAGCATGTGCAAGCTCTTCACCCGAGGGCAATGCAATGCGTTCGCTCACCATCGAGCCATCCTCGGCAGGATGATAATAGACATACTGCAATTCACCCGGGGTGATGCGCAACATCAGTGTGTAGTGCGATGTATCTATGCTTACGACTTCTTCCATACCACAAAAGTACAAAAAGAAAATCGCATTTCATTATTTCTTGTACATTTTCCCCGCTTTTATCCTATTCTTTGGGCAAAATAACTATCTTTGTTTCATTACAATTTTTATCATTATTCATTACCTATGCTCTACGAAGCTCTTGCCGCACACACTGTTAGCAACCTGCCTTATACACCCAACGACCAGCAACAGGAGTTGATTACCCGTTTGGCTCGTTTTGTACTCAATGGCAAGGATACCGACCTTTTCCTACTCACCGGATATGCCGGTACGGGTAAGACTTCGTTGGTAGGTGCTTTGGTCAAGACGCTCGACAGCCTCAAGTTCAAGACTGTTTTGTTAGCTCCTACAGGGCGTGCTGCCAAGGTCTTTTCGCATTATGCGCAACATCCGGCCTACACCATTCACCGCAAGATATATCGACAACAACGTTTCTCTCCCGATATGCGTGGTTTCCTTTCGGGCAACAACACCCATCGCGACACATTGTTTATTGTCGACGAGGCCTCGATGATTGCCAATGCGCCCAACGACACCGGTTTCTATGGCTCGGGGCAATTGCTCGACGACCTTATTGAGTATGTCTATGGGGGCGAAAACTGTCGCCTGCTTCTTCTCGGTGACACAGCGCAACTTCCTCCTGTGGGGCAGGCTTTCAGTCCGGCTCTATCGCCCGAGGTGCTTCGCTCTATGGGTATGAATGTTATCTCATACGAGCTCAATCGCGTGGCTCGTCAAGACACCGACAGTGGCATCCTATTCAATGCCACACAATTGCGTCACACCATGACTCGTTGCAACGATGCCATCATGCCCCCTCCGCAATTGCGTTTTCGTGGATTTCCCGATGTAGTCAATCTCAGTGGCGAATTTCTTATCGAGACTCTCTCCGATTCGTTCGATTCTGTAGGACTCGACAATACCATCGTTATCACTCGTTCCAACAAGCGTGCCGGTATTTTCAACCAAGGTATTCGCAACCAGATTCTCTATCGCGAGGAGGAGCTCACTGCCGGCGATATGCTGCTCGTGGCTAAGAACAACTACTATTGGGGTAAGGAATATAATGAGGTCGATTTCATAGCCAATGGCGACGTAGCCCGTGTTGTGCGCGTGCGCAAGCAATACGATATGTATGGATTTCGTTTTGCCGATGTGCAACTGAAATTTCCCGACCTCGAGGTCGAGCTCGAGGCACGTATTCTACTCGATACGCTCCATAGCGACGCACCGGCCCTCTCGCGTGAGCAGAACGAGCAGTTATACACCGCTATTCTTGCCGATTATGCCCACATCTCCACCCAACGCGAGCGCATGCAACGACTCAAGGTCGACCCTTGGTTCAATGCACTTCAAGTCAAGTATGCCTATGGTGTAACCTGTCACAAGGCGCAAGGAGGTCAGTGGCGACATGCCTACATCGACATGGGATATATCGACCCCTCGGCACTCACGCTCGACTTCTATCGTTGGCTATACACAGCCATTACCCGCGCTACCGAACGAGTATACTTCATCAACCTCGCCGAGCCTTTCATCGAAGACCGCGATAATGAATTATAAAATAATCTACTGATTTTCCGGGCGTTTAGAATGCCTCACCCATATTGAATACCACGGCAAATGCGTCACGACCGAAGCCAAAGTCTACTCGCAGGTTGACATTGTGTTTCAACTCAAATCGCACTCCGGCACCATAATTTATCATCAAGTTATCCCATGCTAGTTGCTCAAACGAAGGGAATACTCCTCCGTATCCCACCCATGCCACCAAGCCCACGCGCTTGATAATGTTTTGTCGCAACTCCATCTGGGCATTTACCTGATTATTATCGATATATCGACCTGCATAGTAACCTCGCATGCGTGCTCCTCCCGCGCCCATCTCGGCTCGTAGGGGCCATGGCGTATCCTTACCCGTATACATGCCATAGAGGTCAAACGCCAAGACTCCTCCCTTCCACAAGGGTTGGAAGTAATCTATCGTCAACGTGGTCTTAAATACATCCTTGCTCGCTGTTCCCAAGAAGCGTGGATATATCAACTCCTGTAGTGATATATATAATCCTCGTTTCGGATTGGGGATAAAGTCGCGGGTGTCATATACAAGCGAAGCGCCTATTCCTGTTAGCCAATAGGACGACGCTTGTCCTTCCAGATACGACTCGTTGCCTAAGCGCGATATATAGGTATATCCCATATTGAGCGAGGGGCCTATATGCAGGTTGTCGGTAATGTTGTACACATAGTCGGCCTCGATGTTAAAGAGGCGTCGGGTATATACACTCTTCTCATTCACCCTGCAGGCGTCATACGATATTCCCCAGAAGTCGAGGGGCTTATTATAGAATTGTGCGTAGTAATGGATGCGCGATTTGCGGTTGAAGTGGTTATTACCGCCTATACTTATTTTGTACTCTCCCTTCAGGGTCACGTTGGCAAAAAATTGCAGGTCCGACGGCTGTATGATGCTATCCGTACGGTCTATTCGATACAGGGCTGTAACTACGCCTCCAAGACCCACACTTGCCTCTTGTGAGTAGAACGGAAACACTACAAACGACAAGTCGATGGGGCGTTCGTGTGTTTTATCTTTGTTACCTTTAAATAGCTGATTGAAAAACTTTTTGAATACATTCTCTTTCTTCACCGGAGCCGCTTGCAACACACTGTCATTGCTCACCGGTTCTACAGCAAGAGTATCCGATAAAGAGGGTCTATTGATATAATTTACCTCATCGGGTATTGGTGCGATGCTGCTTATCGTGTCTTGTGAGTAGCTCTTCAAGATACCGATTGTGAGCACGATGAGTATAGCGCAATATTTTTTCTTTCCCATTTTGTTTTACAAATTGTTCTTATGGATACTCCTTTTTTACCATATAACAATTTTTGTTTCGCAAAGTTACAATTTATCTTCTACCTAATTATTTATATTTATATAAAATATCTGAATTCTATATGTAAATATCTCTATCTTTTTCTTTTGTCACGCTATCGCATCACTTTGTGATTATGCCACATTTACTTTGTGCTTGTAACTTTTTTATTGACAATTATGAATACTATCGATTTTCGCACATTCAATCGCACACATCTCATGCCCAAGGCGTTGGACAACAACCGCACGGCTCATGAATTTCACCGTCGCGACCTCAACATCCTCGACGAGGCTCGTATGGCGTGGGAGGCCATTGCCGACTTTCGTGCTCAGCGTTCACGCAGTCGCGACTATACTTTTGGCAAGCAATGGGGCGATCCCGTTATCCTTCCCGATGGGCGCACCATTCCCGAGGAACACTATCTGCGCGAGCAAGGCAAGGTGCCTCTTAAGAACAATATGATACGTCAGCTCGTCAAGAGTGTTTTAGGACAGTTCCGTGCGGCTCAGACCGAGCCTGTCTGCATCGCCCGCGACCGCAAAGAACAGCATTTGGGCGAACTTATGACTACCGTTATGCAGTACGTCTATCAGCACAATCGTCTCTACGAACTCGACAGTCGCACACTTGAGGAGTTCCTCATTTCGGGCAGTTGTTTCCACAAGATTGGCTATGGCTCTCGACGTGGTAAAAACGATGTTTGGATCGATGCCATACCGCCCTCTCGCATTTTTTTCAACAATATGGAGGATAGCCGTTTGTGGGACTGTACACTCATAGGCGAACTGCACGACATGACGCTCAACAATCTCATTGCTCGCTTTGCCCATGGTGACGAGGGTAGGGTGCGTATGCTTCGTGACATCTATGGCAACGTATCGCCCGAGCAGATATATCACACTTTCGATACGCTCTCTTCTCGTCCGCTCGATTTGCTCGATTTTTATATCCCATCCTCGCCCGACCGTTGCCGTGTCATCGAGGTGTGGAAGTTGACTCATTGCGAGCGCTTGCGGTGTCACGATACCCTCACGGGCGATTTTTACAAGGTCGACACTTCGCTATTAGCCGATATACAAGCGACCAACAAGCAACGCATCGAGCAGGCTGCCGCACAAGGGGTCGATGCCGACAACGTACCGCTTATCGAGACCGAACATTTTATCGACGCCGTGTGGTATTACCGTTTCTTCTCTCCTTTGGGTGATGTGCTTGACGAGGGCGAGACTCCCTATTGGCACGGCGAGCATCCCTATTCTATGCGTCTATACCCTCTATTCGATGGCGAAATTCATTCCTTTGTCGAGGATGTTATCGACCAGCAACGCTATATCAACCGTCTTATTACTATGGTCGATTTTATCATGGGCAGCAGTGCCAAGGGCGTTCTGCTATTTCCCGAAGACCAGATTCCCGATGGTATGACACTCGACGATATTGCCTCCGAGTGGACTCGATACAATGGTGTCATTCTTTTCCGTCCCAAGCCCGGCTGCCCCATGCCTCAACAGGTGGCGGTCAATGCTACCAATGTCGGGGCTTATGAGTTGCTGTCGTTACAGATGCGTTTGCTCGAAGACATTTCGGGTGTGCACAGTGCCCTGCAAGGCAAGAATGTGTCGGGTGGTACGCCCTCATCGCTCTACGCCCAGCAGATACAATACTCGGCCACCAATCTTCTCGATATCTTCGAGTCTTTCAAGACATTTCGTGAGGAGCGCGACACCAAGATTTTAAAGACGGTACAGCAATTCTACAACGATGCTCGTTATGAGGTTATTACGGGCGAAGATGTACAATGTGATACCACTCCCGACAAGGTGCGCAATACCGAGTTTGACATCTCTATTACCGAGTCGGCGGCGGCTCCGGCTTTTAGGCAGTCATCCAACGACTTTTTGTTGGCTCTGTTCCGTTCGGGGCACATTTCTCTTACTACTCTGCTCGAAACGGGGGCATTCCCTTTTGCCGACAAGCTCATGCAGCACATCAATCTCGAGCAACAACAGCAGTTGGAGCAGATGGCATCGATACTCCAACAACCTACCGACGCCCAACCCTATCAGCAACAGTCGCCACAACAACCACCCTCACAGCAGCCCCCCGTGCAGCGACAACCGTCACAACCACCCCAATCTGCCACACAACCTTAATATATTCTCCCCCTGCGAGCGTCACCCCGCAGGGGGTAGGGGTTTATTATTACCTTGTCTATCCCTTCTATCACCCTTTAGGCCCTAACGACCTTAATGACTTTAATGACTTTAATGACTTTAAAGACCTTATAGACTTTATCACCCTCTACCTCCTTTTAGGCCTTTCTGGCACATTGACCTTATTGCCTTTCCGCCCTTATAGCCCCTTCAGCCCTTCCTATTCCTCTCTATGATAAATATCTTTAAAATCCCCACATTATCCAAAAAAATAGTGTATTTTTGTTCACTCAATTAACTCCGTAACCATTCACATTATTTATACCTTATGAAACATCTTTTTATCGCACTCTCATTACTATTGGCTTGTGCTTTCAATGCTAATGCTGCAGTTGCCGACTCAGTCGTTTATCACCACGAAGCCACCGACACGGCTGCTATTGTTAAGATTTTAGATGCCACCCGCAAGGCCGAGTTAGAGACTCCGGCCGATCGTCTTGCCTTTATAGCCCGTCAACTGCTCGGTTCTCCCTATGTTGCAGCTACGCTCGAGGGCGATACCGAGGTGTTACGCATCAACATGTCCGAGTTCGACTGCACTACCTTGGTCGAGACAGCCATTGCATTATCACTTACTGCTGCTGTCGATACGGCCTCTTACAACGAGTTTGCTCACAATCTTCGCAACATCCGATACCGTGATGGCGTAGTTGACGGTTATGCCTCGCGTTTGCATTATGTAAGCGACTGGATTGCCGACAACACCCGTCGTGGCAATTTTGTTGAGGTTACGGCTCAATGCCCTCTTGCCAAGCGCGACACCAAGTCTATTAACTACATCTCTACCCACAGCCGCAATTATACTGATTTGCTCAACAACGACTCGTTGGTCAATTGCATCAAAGAGGTCGAGGCCAAGTATAACAACTATCGTTATCAATACATCCCCGCTACATCACTCAATTCCGAGGCTCTTGCCAAGTGGTTCAATAATGGCGATATTGTTCTCTTCACAACCTCTGCCAAGGGGCTCGATGTGTCGCACATGGGCATTATTGTTGTCGAGCGCAATCGTGTTCGTCTGCTTCATGCCTCTTCCAATTCTCACACCGTTATGCTCGACAATCAACCCCTATACAACTATGTTATGAGCAATCGTAGCATCAATGGCATTAGAATTGTACGCTTGTAAGGGATATATCTTTAGTAAATTATAATACACTTTAAATCGCAATATACAACAATGTCTGTTTCAGAAAAATATAGCACTCTGCACAATCGACAAAAACTCTTTTATCTCGAACATATTACGCGCGAATTGCCCTATCGCCTCACTGCGTTAGACCGTCTTCGCGAAGGTATAAAAGACAACGAACAAGCCCTTGCCGATGCCTTGCACAATGACTTGGGCAAGTCGCAGTTTGAGAGCTATGCTACCGAGATAGGCATCCTCCTCAACGAGATTCGATACATGCAGAGTCATCTGCGCGATTGGGTTGCCGACCGTCATGTATTCTCGCCTTTGGCTCTCTTTGGCTCTCGCAGTAGCATCCACTACGAGCCGCGTGGTGTGGTACTCATCATCGCTCCTTGGAACTATCCCCTGCAGCTCGCCTTTGCACCGCTCATTGGTGCTATTGCTGCCGGCAACTGTGCTGTCATCAAGCCATCGTCGAGCGCACCTTGCACCGCTGCTGTAATGAAAAAGATTATCGACGATTGTTTCGAGGACGAGTATATTGCCGTTGTCGAGCCGGGCGAAAATGTTTCCGAGCAACTCTTACAATTGCAGTGGGATTATATCTTCTATACCGGTGGCGACAAGCACGGTCGCAATGTACTGCAAGCTGCTGCCCAATACCTCACCCCCGTCACCCTTGAGTTGGGTGGCAAGAGTCCTTGTATTGTCGACAGCGATGCCGACCTTCGCATTGCAGCTCAACGCATTGTTTGGGGCAAGTTGGTCAATTGTGGACAGACTTGCGTTGCTCCCGATTACCTCTTTGTTCATCGCGAGGTTATGGACAAGCTCATCAAGCTCATGCAGGACGAGATTGTTGCACAATTTGGCGCCGATCCTTTCTTAAGCACCGACTATCCTCGCATCGTCAATCTTCGACACTTCGACCGTCTGGAAGCACTCCTCTCACACGGCACTATCATTACCGGTGGTGTTACACATCGCGAACAACGATACATTGCACCCACGCTCATTACCGATGTTCGTAGCGATTCGCCTCTGCTCACCGACGAAATTTTCGGCCCTATACTACCCATCATCCCCTTCGACGACATCGACGATTGTGTCGAACACATCAACACACACCCCACACCGTTAGCACTCTACTATTTCACCACAAGCAAGAAGAGTGCACGTTACATGATTAATCACACCGAGTCGGGGGGCATGTGTATCAACGACACCATTGTACATGTAGCCAATCATCATCTACCCTTTGGTGGCAAAGGTCGCAGTGGTATGGGACGCTATCACGGCCGTTACAGTTTCGAGACATTCAGCCATGCCAAGGCCGTAGTTTCCACCACCAACCGTTTCTTCCTCTCCATCAAGTGCGCACCCTATGGCAATAAACTCAAGTGGGTCAAGAAGATACTCAAATAGTTACGATACATTATTTCACAGCCCCTGACAACCTTTTGAGCCTTTCAGTCCCAGCAACCCTTTGTGCCTTTTACGCCCTCATTGCCCTCTGGGCCCTTGAGTCCTTATTGTCTTTCAGCCCCTGTTGCCCTTTGTGCCTTTTACGCCCTCATTGTCCTCTGGGTCTTTGCGTCCTTATTGCCTTTTAGCCCCTACCGGCCTTTTAGGCCTTACAACCCTTTCAGCCACTTTATGGCCTTATAGCCCTTTTAGGCCTTTCTATTGCACACGTGTCGCTACCATTTTCCTCGACAGTGTTTTCTCGCACGTGTTACCACGCATCCTTTACGCCCTTATAGCCCTTTTAGGCCTTCTTATTGCACACGTTGTCGCTACCGTTTTCCTCTTACTCGCATAACGATATGCAATAATCGTGCGAAGCACGGGTCGCAGCTCCGTAAGGAGCGAGAATGAATA
>JAGBHF010000079.1 GCA_017935645.1 Bacteroidaceae bacterium
AGTTGATATCTTCGGCATACTTTTCCAATGTAATAGCCGGCTGTTTTTCATCCGTAGGATCTACAACGGGTTCTTTCTCGCAACTATAAAGACCAAGGGTCAATGTTGCCAATAAAAGCAAAGCAATCTTTTTCATGATATTATATATTAAAGTGTTTATTTTTTACGCACCAAGACGATTTCGCTACATCCATAGTAATAGCCCATCCAACCAAAGCCTTCGAAATTATAGCACAAGCCGGGATATACATCACCCATAGAGGCCGGAGATTGAATAGTTATGGTATTGTAATCGTTAGAAACAACGACCTCAAAGTCGGTATCATCATAAATCTTTGAACCATCAGACTCGTTGTTGAGCATATAACAATCGCCAAAGAAAAGCCATCCGACTACTGAGTTGCGAGCCCGGCCATCCATCGTTACGACATCACCTTCGGCAATGTTAAACACCCACTTAGGGCCCCATTTGTTCTCGGCATCCTCTATACCCTCATCAATGAGCGCATTGACACTGTAATAAGGTATATTGCACCAACCATCGACTGTGGCCACAAGTTGATTCATGGCACGATAGTCATAGTCGTAATCTTCAACGGATGATAAGATGTTTACCGTAAATTTATTTGTCACAGGAGCTTCATACAAGTCTGTGATGGTTTGCATACCTTCCCATTCACCGAGCAGCAGTTCAAACAACTCCGACTCAACACGTTGTTGCGCTTGCTCTTCGGCAGTTGTAAACACTTCACTTACAACAAAACGGTTGTATTGCTCATCTATAGCCATAACGAGCACCATGTATTCGGTGGCAGGTTTCAAGCCCTTGTGTTCAATAGCCTCGGCCTCAGCCTTGCGCATACCCACATTCATAGCATGATAAGATAAAAAGGCATTTTCATCTTCAAGACCGGCCAACATGGCCTCAGCCTTGCTTCGCTCGGCAAAATAGTACCAATACTCTGTAATACCACTTGAAGGCACAACATCTACCACCATCGAGTAAGCCTCGGCGGTAGATGTAAGTTCAACATGCTCGTTTGAGATTTGAGCAGCAGGGGTAGAAAACTCACAGATACATATCTCCTCGTTACTTGAGGCATCCCAATAAAAAGCATATATATAAAAATCACATTCGGGACGATAGCCGGCATTACTCAGCACATTAAGTTTGTCGCCATTGGTAAGCATCGAGGCAATAATCTCATTATATGGAGTACCGGTAAGTTCCGATAACTTCTCGGCACCTTCTTCCACCTCATTTTTAAGAGTATTAATGTCTACTTCGGCAAACCGCTCTTTGGATATGACATCATAGTAATAGCGTCTTGTCTTGTCCGAGGGTTTTATATCGAATGTAACCGTATAAGCGGCAAGCTTGTCTTCTTGAACACTTATTTCAAATAAGAGTTCGGGTTCTTCAGGGTCAGACACATCGGTTGTATCCTGAGGATTAACAATAGGGTCATCACCACCGTCGTTGGTTACAGGAGGTTCCTTTTCACATCCGGCAAAGGAAAGAAGTGCCAAAACTGCACAGACAGTAAATAATATTTTCTTCATGTTTTTATAGGTATTAATTGGTTTACGAGCTGTTTTCTACGCAAATTTAGAAATCAAAATAGAAGGAAATAGATAAAATGTTATTATTTTAGCATAACATTTTGAAATATTATCATTACATTTGTGATACATTTTAAACTAACACTCTTATTATATGCAAGTTAGACAATATAACATTTTTACCCACATACGCACAGCCATTTTTGCCATTATATGGATAGTATCATTGGTTATAAACACCACCGATGCTCAACAATTTTCATCAAAAACAATGGCCAACAACATGGAGAAATTCATGGAGCAACGCGCTACCGATAGAGATGTTGCCTACAAATATGCCGAGCAAATTCTTGCCGACC